>DASTFG010000228.1:0-10356 GCA_035708785.1 Anaerolineales bacterium | reverse complement strand
CTTTCTTGGAAAAGCCCGGATTGAGATATTCCAGCTTGGCGAGGATGCGGCCCTCCATCCCGCGCGTGAGACGGCTGAGCTCGACGAGGGGTGTATCCCCGATCGCTTCGATTGCCGAGGTCAAAATGGTCTGTGAACGTGGCATCTGATCTACCTCAACAACTCTTTGCATTCTTCGAGTTCCAGCACCCTGATCTTTACCCCATTTGATTCCATGAATACCCGAGATGATTCACAACCCACCCAGCTTGCGCCCACCACGAGATCCGGGATCCCGAGCATCACGATGGGGCCCGCGCACATCAGGCATGGAAACGCGCTGGCATACATCACCGTGCCTGCATAGGTTTCCTGCAGGCCGGCCGCACGGATGGCTTCCATTTCCGCATGACTGGTGGGATCGTTGTGCGTATTCACGTGGTTTCGTCCCAGGCCGATGACTTCCCCTGCTCTCACCAGTACAGAGCCGTACGGATAATTCCCTTCCGTCTGGGCGCTCCTTGCTTCGTCAATCGCCATTTGCATATATGGATCCATAACTAAGTCTCCCTGTAACGGCACTCAGTACGGAGGTGGTCAGTTAATGTCCACTCTCTACTGTCTGGCGAAGCGCCCGAAAGTGCTGTACCAGATCGGCTAGTTGATAATGAGCATTCAGCCCGCTGGGGTTGGGCAAGACCCACAGGACGGCGTTTGCGATCTCTTCAGGTTGGTGCCCAAGCCCGGCCGCGCGCCGTGCAAAGGCCGTCCGGTATGCGCCGATGCCCAGCACCGCCACCACTCGAGGTTTATAGCGCTTCACCTTGGCTTCCAGGCGTCCGCGGCCCGCGATCAGCTCCTCAGAGGTTAATTCGTCCGCCGTAGCAGTCGCCCGCGCGACCAGGTTAGTAACTCCATATCCAGAGGCCAGTAGTTCTTGCTCTTCCGCAGGGGCGAGCAGACGGGGCGTGAAACCGGCCCGGTGCAGCGTCGGCCAAAACCGGTTGCCGGGACGCGCAAAGTGGTGGCCAGTCGCGCCCGAGTACAGACCGGGATTGATGCCGCAGAATAACACGCGCAAGCCCGGAGCGATGACATCCGGGACGGTCTTGTCTTTTGCGGCAAGCAGATCGGCGCGGGTTGGCCTAGTAGGATCCGTCATTCGGTTTGTACAGCATCGAAAAATTTCTGGTACGTCACTCCATCCAGCGTATCCTCGTAATAACGCGGCATGATGTAGCCAAACTGATAGCCGGCGGCCTCATAGAATTTTCGCCCGCCGCGATTAAGCGTTGGCGTATCCACATATATACCGCGCGCCTTTTTTGCTTTCGCAAAATCTTCTGCACGCAGGACCAGCACGGATGCGATCCCCTGGCGCTGGAAGTCCGGGTCAACCGCCAGGCCCTGGATTTGGCAAAGCCGGTTCCACGCGTAGTATTGAACGAAGAGAAAACCGATCATAGCTTCGCCGGTCCTCGCTGCATAAACGCCGCAGTTTTCCTTATCTTTCGAGAAAAGATTTGCGCTCTGCTCCATTCCAAGAATATATTGTTCAGCCCAGCCGATCTTCTCAAGAATCTTTCGGATGGAAAGTGGGTGCTCTGGGAGATAATCGGAAATGGATGCGGCGGCTTTCATTCGGGTACAATCTCAATAAAATAAGTATAGCATGGCAGAGATGCCATTTGGAATTTCTCGGGAGTTGTTGAATGTCTATTACCAAACAGCGCACGCTGGATTATATGGAGATCGAATGGGGAACTTATGTGGATCGATTTAATCGCCTGCCGAAAGAGGAGCGGAGCAGGCGCCTCAAAAAGACGGGATATGAATCCCTTCAGGATCTTCTGGCGCACATCCTGGCGTGGTGGGAAGAAGGCATGGGCGTCATCCGCGCGATCGCCCAGGAACGTACTCTCCAGCGGAAAAGATACGACTTCGATGCGTTCAACGCGGAGGCGGTCGCGAGATACCGATCGTGGGATGAAGCCGATTTTATAGTTCATTTTGAGAAAACGCGCCAGATCATGGGATCGGAACTCACGTCCCTGGCTGAGTCCATATTCGAACACGGGAGAGTCCGGGCCTGGTTGCGCGCTGTCGTCCTGAACCATGCTCGTGAGCATCTCATCGCCCTGAGTCCTTTCCTTGTGATCGATATGCTGGAAAATGATTGGGCGACCTATATCGTAGATTTCCATCGTCTCGAGCCCGCCAAGCAAGAAGCTTTTTTATCGAAACAGGGATTTGGGAGCTTCCATGATCTGCTCGCACATCTCATCGGCTGGTGGGAGGAAGGCGCGCGCGTCATCATGGGCATCCTCGATAGTCCGGCTTTCACCTGGGAAGATCGCGATATCGATGCATTCAATGCGGAGCTGGTGCAAAAATACTCCGCCTGGTCTGACGATGACCTGTATCAGCATTTCGAGACGGTGCGTTCGGCGTTGATCGATTTGGTCGCGCGCCTTCCGGAGGATGCTTTCACCAACCAGGAGATCGAAAGCTGGCTTGCAGAAGATGTGGTGGAGCATCACGACGAGCACGCGATTCCAGTGTGAGGAGCTACCATGGACAATACTGTTTACCTTGCCCTCGGATCCAATCTCGGTGACCGGCTGGCGAACCTGAAACGGGCGATCGCGGCCCTTTCGCCGCAAATGGAGGTCAAGGCAAAGTCTCACGTGTACGAGACTCCGCCCTGGGGGTTTGAAGACCAGCCCAAGTTCCTGAATCAGGTGATTCAAGTAAACACCTATCTTGCGCCAGAGCCATTGCTCAAACACCTCAAGCGTCTTGAGGTCACGCTCGGGCGCAAAGCCACCTTTCCAAATGGGCCGCGCCTCATCGATATCGACATCCTTTTCTACGACGACCTGGTGCTGAATACGCCTTCACTTGAAATTCCACATCCTCGGCTGCACGAGCGTGGATTTGTGCTTTTACCCTTAGCAGATATCGCACCGGATTGGGTGCACCCTGTCCTTAAGAAGAGTGTGGGGGAGTTGTTAGCATCCTGCAATGTGAGCGACATCACAAAGCTTGTTTAAATTGTATAATTCAAGCCAACCCTTGACGGGGCAATGATCCGGTTCAGGAGAATGTATGGAAATATCCACGCTGCCGACACTCCGCCCTTTGGGTCTTGGCGAGCTGCTCGATCAGGCAATCCGTTTATATCGGCGTAATTTTTTGACGTTTATTGGTATCATCGCGCTGGTTTACGTGCCGGTCATGATCCTGCACACGGCCTCGACCACCCTGTTGAGCAGTTCCATGCTCGGATTCGCTTCATCGTCCCCGGACGAGATTTTTTCGAATTATGCCTACTGGATCGGGATGTTTTCGACTCTTGGGGTCGCATTTATTCAATTCATCCTCGTGCAAGGGATCGCGACCGGTGCACTGACACGGGCCGTGGCTGACAATTATCTGGGCAGCAGGACAGGTATTCTGGATGCGTATCGCGGGATCCGCGGTTCCTGGCTTAAGCTGGTCGGAGCATTGCTTTTCCTGGGTCTTGTGTTGATTGGCGTAACGATCTGGTGGATGGTCCCATGTATCGGGTGGTTCACCGGCCTGGGGATGCTTGCATTCCTGATGGCTGCGATCAACCCGCTGGTGGCACCTGCGGTCGTGCTAGAGGGGCAGAACGCTATCGATGCTGTGCGGCGCGCATGGAGCCTGGCCCGCCGCCGCTTCTGGCCGCTGCTGGGATACGTAGTCATCCTCTATCTGTTCAGCCTGCTGGTTGTCAACGGTCCCGTTGCCATCGTGAGTTTTGCCTTAACGGGCGCCTTCGAATCTATCAATGACCCAACCACGCAGCTGGTGGTCAGATCGATCGTTCAGTCACTTGTTTCACTGGTCGGGATTCTGATTTATTATCCGCTGCAGATGACAGCCTTCACGTTGATCTACCTCGACCTGCGCGTCCGTACGGAAGGTTTTGATCTTGCCCTGCAGACGATAGACACCTCTCGCTCAAGGAACCTAACCCAGGCGATGGCGGCTCCCGGGTTGCAGTCAACGGAGCGCCTCATCACGGGACAGGATCTCGGCAACTTCGCCATCCTCACATTGGCTGCCACAGGCATATACATCTTCTTTTTCTCCTTCATCATGGGAAGCGCATTCTTCTTCACCTCCCTCATTCGTTGATTCTGCATGCATTCCCTCTTTGCAGTTTGGCTGATCACACTACTTTCTCTGATGAGCATGGCTGCCGCGCGGCAGTCGCCGTTTCTGCTTCAGGGTGAAGCACCAGTCACAGTCGATGAGTACTGGGAGCTCGTCCGGAGCACGCGTCAGGCCATCCTGGAGATGGAAACAGAGCCGCAGGAGCGGATCCGCAGTGGGTTGAGCGATCTCGCGGCACAATGGGAGGAAATTACCACAGTCGAGATTTCCGAGACGGAAATCGTAAAGATCGATTCCTCGTATCTGGTGCTGCAGCTGCGTGACGATCCACCTGATCTTGAGCGTTTGGCAAAACTGCTCGATGTGATGCTGCGTGCGCATGAGGAATATCCGCAGAAGGTCTTCGCGCTTCAGGATACTGAGCCTCTCAGGGAGATCCTGGTGAGGCCGGAGTTTCAATGGCAGCAGGCGCCGGGCCCTATCATGCCGAACTGGTTGGATGAGCTGCTGCAGCGTTTGCTGGACCTGATGGATCGGCTCGGGTATGGCGTTCGGAACGTTTCCTATTATGGACGCGTTCCACTCATCATCGCCGCAGCGCTTCTTTTCGTCTTCAGCCTGTTCTACATCTCGAGGAGCATGTCGCGCAGCCTGGTACGAGATGCCCAGCTTGTCGCTCGGCAGAACGGAGGCGATGAGATGCTGACATCCGACGGAGCGATGCAGCGTGCCCACTCTCTCTCAGGAGAGGGGGATTACCGCAGCGCGATCCGCTATTTATATCTTTCCTCCCTGCTGGTGCTCGATGAACAGGGACTCCTGCGCTACGACCGCTCGCGCACGAACCGCGAATATCTGCGGAGTATCTCTTCGAAGCCTGAACTGGCGAATTCATTACGTGACGTGATCGATGTGTTCGACAGGGTCTGGTACGGGTTTGCACAGGTGGACGAGCAGACCTATCAATCGTACGTAAAGCATGTGGACGAATTGCGGGAGAAGCGGGAATGAAGTCTCTCTCCCGTGATACCAGGCTAGTAATCGGAATCCTGCTCCTGCTTGTGGTTGCTACGGTCCTCGCGGCTGTGCAGAGGCAGACCGGGCCAGAGTATCCGGTGCTCTCGAGTCTTTCGTCCGCGCCGGATGGCGCGCTCGCTTTGAAGTTATGGATAGAGGAACTAGACTACAATGTGGAAGAGCAGGTGCTGGCAAACTTTACTCCCCCTGAAAGCGCATCCATTCTCTTGATGCTCGAGCCTCTCTTCCCGACAGAAGGTGAGATGCAATCTCTTGACGACTGGGTGGAGAGCGGAGGCACATTGATCGCCATCGGTGAGCAATATGGTATGTATTCCGTGGTCGATCACTATGATTTTTCATTCAATTACCTGCCGGATAATAGCGCCGTCGCTGCTCTGGCGGTTCCCCTGCTGGACTCACCATCTGATCTTAACCCGGACAATGCCAGGGTAAGAATGGCGCTGGCTTCCGAACGCGACGATTATATCGTCCTGGCAGCCTTCGACGGTGAACCGGTCCTCGTTGCCTTCGAACAGGGGAACGGACGCGTGATCCTCGGGACGATCGCAATGTCCTTCACCAACGCCGGCCTGAAACAAACAGGCAATCCGGAGCTCGTGCTGAACGTTCTTGCGCTGGCCCGCAATCGGGGCGCGGTCTGGTTCGACGAGTGGCACCACGGCTTGCGGAGCGGTCAGCAGATCCTGGGGCCGGCAGCGTTCCTGCGTTTTACGCCGGTCGGGCGGGCCTTACTGTTTGCCGCGTTTGCTGTTGTGATCGTATTCTTTCTGCAGGGACGCGCCTTCGGCAGGCCGGTCCCGCTTCCACAGGAGATCAAACGCCGCGGCGCTCTCGAGCACGTCACCGGTATTGCGAATCTCAGCCGCCGCGCAGCGCATCGCTCGGCCGTGATGATGCACTACCACCAGCAGATCAAACGAAGGTTGGGTCAGCGTTACCGGCTCGACCCCTGCATGGAGGATAAGGAATATGTCGACGCGCTAACGGGCTATATCCCGTCGCTGGATAAAGATGCATTACTCAGCTTGTTGATTGGTCTAAAGCGTAAGAACATCAGCGAGACGGAAATGGTGCACTTCGCCAGGGAATCATCGAAGTGGATTGATAAATAAGCACCTCGCTGAGCGGAATGGCGAACCTGAGCAATAGTCGACGGATGTGCCATGTAGTCGAAGCGCACCCTGCAACGTGGGCTTCGACTACACCTGCGGCTCCGCTCACGTGGTCCCTGTGCTCTTCCGGGAGCGCGAATAGGAGAATTCATGAACCCGACGGATCTCAAGACCATATTTGAAAGCTTAAGGACGGAAGCCAATAAAGTCCTGGTGGGATTGCAGGAACCCTTTGAACTCCTTGTCGTGGCCTTATTTACCGGTGGACATGTGCTGCTGGAGGGGGTGCCCGGCACCGCAAAGACGCTGATGGCCAAGACGCTTGCGCACATGGTGCAGGCGAAGTTTACACGCATCCAGTTCACCCCGGACCTGATGCCCTCCGATATCCTGGGCACCAGCGTGTTCGACGTTAAGACGACCCGCTTCCATCTCAAAAAAGGGCCTATCTTTACACAGCTTCTCTTGGCCGACGAGATCAACCGCGCGCCTGCCAAGACTCAGTCGGCCCTGCTGGAGGCAATGGAGGAAAAGCAGATCAATCTGGAGGGCGAGCGCCATCCCCTGGAGGCGCCCTTCATGGTCGTCGCGACCCAGAACCCGATCGAATACGAGGGGACATATCCGTTGCCCGAAGCGCAACTGGATCGTTTCATGTTCAAAATTCTTGTCCCGTATTCGCCCTTGGATGATGAAGTGGAAGTGCTTCGCCGCTATCATCAGGGCTTTGACCCGCATGATCTGCAAGCCGCAGGTCTGAGCCCTGTGTTGAGCGCAGAACAGGTTGTCGAGATACGCGAATCCATCAAGCAAATTGTGGTTGAAGAAGGCATCCTTGCCTATGTGGCAAAGATCGGCGTGGCGAGCAGGCAGTCACCGGATATTGTGCTGGGAGCCAGCACGCGCGCCACAACTCATGTGCTCCTGGCATCAAAAACTTTCGCCGCGCTGCAGGGACGCAGCTATGTCACGCCGGATGATGTCAAGTTCATCGTGCCACCTGTATATCGACATCGTATCTTATTGAAGCCTGAAGCCGAGATCGAAGGCCTGGACGCGGATTCGGTGATACAGCGTGTGTTAGGTTTGGTAGAAGTCCCCCGTTAGAAGGCTGAAGGATAAGGGCTTATGTTGCCCACCACTCGCGCTCTTCTCCTTCTTCTCGCAGCCGCTCCCTTCATGGCATTGGGGGCGTGGTTGCCATTTCTGGAATGGGTCGCGTGGGGATATGCGATGTTTGTTAGTGCAATGATGTACATCGATTGGCGGATGGCGGGGGATGTCAAACAGTTTGAGCTGGCACGTGAGCACGACAGCAAATTGTCTCTCGGGGCAGAGAACCCGGTGCGCGTTAACTTGAGGAACCGCTCGTGGCGCGGGGTCAGTTTCACGGTCAGGGACGAGCCGCCAGAACAGTTCAGGATCGAAACACGGACGATGAATGGTCAGGTCGGGCCGCGCGGCGCGTGGGAGCAGGTCTATCACGTTCGCCCATTGCGGCGCGGCGATTATCAGTTCGGCGACCTGACCTTGCGCTGGCTCGGTCCGCTGGGCCTGGTCATCCGCCAGGGGAAAGTGGGTGCCAAAGCGACGGTGAAGGTCTATCCGAATCTGATGGATGTCCGGCGCTATGACCTGTTGCTGCGGCGCAATCGCCTGCAGGAGATGGGCCTGCGGACGACGCGCCAGTTCGGTGAAGGGACAGAGTTCGAGCGCCTGCGTGAGTATCTGCCAGACGATGAGTACAGGCGTATCAACTGGAAGGCGACCGCACGGCGGAACTTCCCGGTGACGACCGAATACCAGACCGAGCGCAGCCAGCAGGTGATTGCGGTGCTGGATGCGGGACGTATGATGCAGAGCCCGGTGGCAGATATTGCCAAACTGGATTACGTGGTGAATGCTGTGCTGCTGCTGGCCTATGTGGCAACCGGCAAGGGCGACCGTGTGGGCATGCTGAGCTTTGCGGACGATGTTATGCATTATCTTGGACCACGGCAGGGACGCGGCCAGTTCTTTCGCATGCTGGAGCTGCTCTACGCGATGGAGCCTCAGCCTGTAGAGCCGGATTATCGCAAAGCACTGGCCTACCTCGCCGTGAAGCAGAGAAGGCGGGCGCTGGTGGTCGTGTTCACCGATTTAACAGGCGGGGCGGGTTTGAACTCGCTCGTGGCACAAATGTCCATGCTGGCGCGCAGCAGTTTGCCTCTGCTGGTCACCATCAGTGACCCCGATGTAGTGGATGCTTCGCAAATCAGACCGGAAGATTCATTAGGCGTGTATCGACGCGCCGCGGCCAGCCAGTTGCTCGACGAGCGCCGCGTCATACTGGATTCTCTCCGCCAGCGCGGCGTATTGACGCTGGATGTGCCGGCGGACCAGCTTTCGATGTCGGTGATCAACCGGTATCTGGAATTGAAGGGAAGGATGCAGCTGTAACGACCCGCAGGATGGCGAGTGATTAGCGGCCCGGACTGCCGAAGCGGGGGTAACGTGTCACCGGCTTGGCAAGGATGAAGAGCCGGCCCCAGCTCAGGTTGCCCTCCGCTTCGATACAGGTTTGAAAGGTAACGTGCCGTTCCCCGGTGTATACCCGTTTGAACAACTCGCCGGCGCTGATTAGCCCTCCGCCGTGCAGGTCACGGAAATCGCTGTATGGGCTGGCGGGCTGCAGGGCCTGGTATCGCAGGATCTCTGTCACGATGAAATACTCCACCTTTCCGCTCCCATAGATCAATCGGACTTCCTGGCCAATGGCAAGTCCTGAAAAAAACCTCCCGGAGAGGGTGTTATGAGCCAGCAGGCCCACGTTGTCGTACTCGGCTGCCATCGAGAATTGTGTTGCCTGGCCGTTTCTTCTTGAAACGTGACTTGGGTTGCCCGCAGGCTGCTGCACGACGGGCAGAGCCAAGACGTTTGGCACATAGACCCCGCGCAGCACATCCATTTCGCCATTCTGGACCGAATGTGAGAAATCTGCAAAGCTGGGTAGGCCCGGTTCACCGCTGCCGGCCAGGACCGGAACTGTTCGAACGAAAATGGAAAGGACAATGGCAAGCAGCAGGCATGTGCGCAAGGTGCGCCGATCGGATCGATTTTTGAGCGTCATTGAAAACTCCGTTGATGAAGGTGCTCAAGTCAGGTTGAAAAGGTAAAAAGAAAACGGGCCTTGCATCAGCCAGGCCCGCGAACAAGACAACCACTTTATGCTCTTCGGCAGCCTGGCTGTCTTAGCCACACACTTGCATGACGTTAGACCCATGACTTTGCGTCCCTGCCTTTCGACAGGTTTGCTCTTATCGGATGCGAATGAAACAGATTATAGCAACAGAACAAGACTCCTTACTTTGCATTTCAGTAAGACTGGCTTACAGGTTTGCAACGTGGTAGGGCTTCTATTTAGTGTGTTCGAGCATGAAAAGCGTACGAATGAAGCGGCCAGGCCAGGACGAACAACCGGCCCCAGTTCCAGTTCCCGTTGGCGCGAATGCACGTCTGGAACGTGACATGGCGGCCGCCTGAATAGACACGGTCGAACATTTGCCCGGCCGAAAGCACCCTGTCATCGGTCACATCCCTGAACTGGCTCCAGGCACTTTTGGGTTGCAGGGCCTGAAAGCGCAAAAGTTCGGTCACAATGAAATACTCCACTTTTCCATCCCCGTACACCAGGCGGACTTCCTGACCCTCTGCGAGCTGTGAAAAAGAATCGCCCGAGAGATGATTATGGGCCAGCAGGCCGATGTTTCCATACTCGGAGGCTGTCGAGAACTGGGTGGCCTCACCATCCTTGCTGGAGACATAATGGGGCTGTCCCGCAGGCTGCTGCGAGACAGGCAAAGCCAACACCTCTGGCACGTACACGCCGCGCAGTACATCTGCTTCACCATTTTGAACTTGTTCGACGAAGGTTGTGAAATCAGGCAGGGGATTTCCGGCAGTGCTCTTCGAAGCAGCAGAAACCGGATAGGACAAGATGGCTGCAAAAAAAATAAGACCCAGGTTTAGGTTCAGTGCAGCTCGGGTGAATTGGTCCTTGCGCATCCTTGAATTCTCCGTTGATAAAGGTATTCAGATCAGC
>DASTFG010000227.1:0-3735 GCA_035708785.1 Anaerolineales bacterium | reverse complement strand
TTATTATGTTGGCGCGAAGCTGATTCTGGATGGGCAGCCTCTAGAAAAGGCTGGACAGGCAACGGAAAGGCCATTATTTCCGGGGTTTTTGTCTTCTATGCTGATGCTAACAGGTCAAAACCTGAAAATTACACTGGCGATCATTGTGCAGCTGGCCGGGATAAGCCTGTATTTGTCAGGGCGAGAAGTTAGTCGTTTCATCGGTGTATTTCCTGCAAGTTTATACATGACCTTGATGTATTTCTATATACAGCCTTTAATTGGATACACACTCAGTGAAATGCTCGGTTTTATGCTGGGTTGTCTGGCTTCGGCCTTAATTTGGCGTGCATCACATAACTTGAAATGGGCTGATTTGACTCTCGGCTTAATGACTCTGCTCGTGGCAGTCAGCGCGCGGGCTGGAGCCTTTCTTATCTTCCCTGCTTTGGCCTTGTGGATTGGCTGGATATTTCGGGGAGAGAGGCGCTTTTCACTGAAGATGGCGAGCGGCAGCTTGATCGTGATCTTGATTGGATTCTATCTGATCAATGCAGTTTATCCTCTCTTACTTGGTGTACCCTCAGGTTCAGCTTTCGGAAATTTCTCGTACGCCCTGTATGGACAGATAAGGGGCGGGACCGGCTGGCACAGTGCAATCGAGGAATTGGGGACCAGAGATCCAGCTCAGGTGTATCGTGCCGCGCTGCAATTTTTCCTTCAACATCCCATCAGTCTTTTGATTGGATTTGCGAAAGCTTATCGAGATTTCTTCCTGTTGGGGAATCGAAGTATTTTTCCTTTTGGAGGGTATAGTTGGCAGAACTGGCTCAATGTTGTCCTCTGGGTGGGCTTACTCCTATTGTTTACTTCGGGCTTGATCCAGTCGGTCAAAAATATCCGCTCAAAACTTTCGTCTTTGCTGATTGCCGGTTTCGTTGGCATTTTTCTTTCCATACCCTTTCTTCCGCCCATCGATGGCGGATCGCGGCTCTATGCCAGCACAATCCCTTTCTTTTTCGTAATTCCTGCCCTTGGGCTCAGTCAGCTTACAAAGGAGTTCGAACAGAAATTCACTGCAAAAAATGATTTCCAAACCGCAACAATGGCTCCTCGTTCCATATCCATCATTTTGCTCACGTTAACCCTGATTGCACCGGTTGTGAATTATGCTCTTGGTCAAAAATCCGCGTATACTCTGCCATCTTGTCCGGCCGAACAAAAACCCTTTGCCATAGAAGTTCATCAAGGATCCTATATTGATCTGGTCAGGGAGGGGACGGCTCGATGCGGGCTCGTTCCCGGGGTTTGTCTGGGCGATTTTGTGAGGAATAATAGGGAGAAGACGACAGATGATTATTATCAATCATTGCTGCAGTCCATGGAAAGCAGCAACGAGAATCTCCAACTGATCCCCGCGATCGATCTGGTGGGGGGGAAATTCCACTATTTTCATGTTTCCCATAATAGCTCTCGGGGTAATTTATCCTCGGGTCTGGTGTCAGGCTGCGCGGTCGAGGTGTTGACAGAAAACCAAAGTGTTTATGAAGTTTCACCCTAAATACAGATAAGCCAGCCTCCCGGAAAGCGCGCAGGAATCAATGCGTAACATTCCCAAGAGGGAATATCGAAGCCTGGAGTTAAGAGATGAAAGGCCAATTCTTTGCGGACTACCTGCAGCGGCTGGAGGATCTCCAGCGCAGGCTGCATAAGGAAGTGCAGAACCTGCCGGCGGAAGCGATGGACTGGTCGCCGGGGCCGGAAATGAACTCCGTGGCGGTGCTGCTGGCCCATATCGCCGGCCTGCTCCGCGAGGGGATTGACATCGCCCTGGGCGACCCTCCCGGCCGGGTGCGCGCGCAGGAATTCCAGACGCGCGGCGTGCTGAGCGCCGAGATGCTGCACCGCCTGGACGTCGTGATCGAATATGCGCGCGGCGCCCTGCCCCGCCTGGGTCTGGAGGACCTGCATAAAGAGCGGAAGGATGAGGATGGGACGATCACCTGCGGTTGGGCCTTGCTGCATGCCCTGGAACACGCCTACCTGCACCTGGGCCATCTCCAGTTAACCTGCCAGATGTGGAGGCAGAGGGAGAAGTAGAGGGTATGGGCGCGGGATCATCTGTCAAGCTTGACCCAAAACTCAACTGAATGTAGACTGCTTGTATACTGTGACTTCGCACAGACAAGCAACCCGACATTTATGTAATTCATTATGGAGAACCACATGCCCTACACATTTAACCAAGGCGAGAAAATTCATTATCATGTTGAAGGCAGCGGTCCCCCGCTCGTCTTGCAACATGGTGGGTATGGGAGTTTACACGATTGGTACGATTACAACTATGTCTCAGCGCTTAAAGATGACTACCGTTTAATCCTGACGGATGCCCGCGCTCATGGTCAAAGCGCCAAACCACACCAACCCGAAAACTACTCACCCGAGCTTCATGCGGGAGATGTCATTGCTGTTCTCGATGAACTTGGCCTGGAATCATGCCACTTTTTTGGGTTTTCCATGGGAGGCCGGATCGGTTACTGGGTAGCGCTCTTTCATCCCGCCAGAGTCCGCTCCCTCATGGTGCTTGGATCGAACCCGTATGCATGGGAATCCACCGAGATAATCAAAGGCGCCCAAACCATCTCCGATTGGCCTACTCAAATCCCGTATATTACAGAGGCTCATCGAGACCGCCTGGTTTCAAATGATGTACAAGCCCTGGTCGCATCCCTGGATAAACCCTATCCAGATAATTCAGAAGTACTAAAACAGCTGACCATACCTTGCCTCGTTCTTTGTGGTGATGCAGATGGTGGCTTAGAAGATGCACGGCGCAGCGCTGCCGATATCGACAATGCTGTTTTCATACCTATAGAAGGTTGCGATCATTTTGAATCACTGGTGCGTAGTGACCTGAATTTACCTCACATTCGCCGTTTTTTGGCTGACATCAACGGCTGATATTCCTTATCTCACAATGATGACCGGAAACGGGAGCAACGTCCCGAAGGCTTGTATTCCTCAACAAATAACATCGAGGAGATACCCTTCGGGACTTTTTTTGCACATAAACCAACCTCCCGGACACGGGAGGTTGGCTGGGTGTTTCAATTATTCAGTTGTATTTTTTGAGAGCCCTGTGATGCGAATTGGAGTTTGATCCTTTTACGCAGGAATGCTGCTGCTGAAGGTGCACTGAATGTGCAGGGAGCGATCCGAATAAAAAACCTGGCTTGGAGCAAGCCAGGCGAATAATACCAGAGAGCGACTCTTGTAGTTCTTCGGTGGCCTGGCGGTCGTAGTCACATCGTGACGTTAGACCCATGAACTTTGCGCCGCCGGCTTTCGCCGGGTTTGCCTTTATCGGATACGTGTCGTGGTTTTCTAAATGACTGTCAATCCATACCTTGCAGAGTGAGGCTGTTTCGTGATCGGGACCGGGAGGTTCTTACTCGACGGGCGGTGCCGTGCGGCGCGCGGATTTGCGCTCGCTGGTGCGTGTGCCGCCGACCATCCCGTACTCGGACGAGTCGTCCCCGTAGATCGCCTTGACGCCGGCGCGCACGCGCTTGAGCATGTCCCAGACGGTCTGGTGATGAGCATCGCGGCGGTTGCGCAGATCGGTCAGCTTGTTTTCCAGATCGGTGATCTGTTCTTCCAAGCCGCGCACCTGGTTGAGCTCCATGGTCAGCGCGCCGGGGTTGACGGGACCGAAGACCATCTGCTCGTCGATCTGCACCCACGAGCTGAGCACTT
>DASTFG010000226.1:0-5171 GCA_035708785.1 Anaerolineales bacterium | reverse complement strand
GTTCTTTCCGCCCGCAGGGCTTCCGATTTGACCGTGAGTTTGGGGTCTTCGCCGAGCAGCGTCCGCCCGCCCACCATGACCGCATCGGATTCGGCGCGCAGCCGGTCGACGCGTTCCCTGTCGCGTTGAGAGGAGATGGCTGCGCCTTGGCGCTCGAAGGTATCGATCTTGCCGTCGGCGGTCATCGCGACGTTGATGAAAACGAAGGGACGATCCATGGCGTGGACAATTGTAAGTCCAGAAAGAAAAAAGTGACAGTTGATTTCCTACTTTGCCAACGACGCAAGTTATGCTCGCGAATTTGTGCGTTAGAGTCTTTTGTTGAATTGCGAGTAATTATGTTAGGCAGGTGAAGCGCGGTCAGAATGTGTAAGAATCAAACTGCCCGATTGAAAAGGATAACCGCCCGGCGGGGTCAGGTCCCCTCCGCTGCGCTTCGGGGATGCCTCGCAAAGACCCTCGCCGGGCAGAGCATAAAAATAATTATACACTGTAAATTTACGGTGTATAATTATTAGCATTTGCACCAAATCAGCCGCTGGCGTCCAGCAGGTTTGTGGTTGTGTTCCAGTTGCGGATGGTCATACTCTGGGGCTGAATTTAATTTTTTCAGCTATTGACCAGCTTGATCAAAAGCTCATTGATCTCCTGTGCGGCTTCGTGCTGGACCCAGTGTGTGGCCTCGGGAAAGAACACGAGCTTGCCCTCATCGCAATAGTCCATGCTCGGGCGCGCCAGGCGGTGCGTCAGCGCGGTATCCTTCATGCCCCACATCAGCAACGTAGGGACGCGGATGCGCATGTCCCCGGGGACTGACCAGTAAAACCGGGCAGCCGCACGGTACCAGTTCAGCATGGCGGTCATCGCGCCGGGCTGTGACCAGGCTTCTTTATGTTTTTCGATATCTTCATTGGTGAATGTGTCGCTCTTTGTGCTGAGGCGCATGGTACGCGAGGCGCCGTGCCAGTCGCCCGCCCGCATGAGCGCCTCAGGTAACCACGGCAGTTGAAAGAAGACGGCATACAGCGAGCGACGCATTTGCTCGAGGTCACGCAGCAGGAAGCGTCTCATCACTGCCGGGTGCGGCGCGTTCAAGATGCCGAGACGGTGTATTCTCTCCGGATGTTTGTACGCCAGCATCCAGGCAACGATCCCGCCCCAGTCATGCCCGACCAGATTGACCTTTTGATATTCCAATGCATCGATCAGGCCAAGGATATCGTTCGTCAATGCATCGACGCGATAATCCCTGATCCCTTTGGGCTTATCACTCAGGTTATATCCGCGCTGGTCGGGGACGATGACCCTGCATCCTGCCTCGACCAGCGCGGGGATCTGTCTTCTGTACCCATACCAGAATTCGGGAAAGCCGTGCAGGAATAAGACAGGCGGTCCGCTCTTCGGCCCCGCCTGGACGACATGCAGCCGGATGCCGTTGGTTTTTATATAGCTGTGTTCCAATTCAACGGGGAAAATTTCTGCCTCCACATGAGGCGGGATTGTAACAGAGAATGAAATGATGAAATTCTCAAACCAGGCTCCCAGCGCCGTCCCTTCGACTACGCTCAGGATAGGCCCCGCCGGGGACGGCGGGGTGAGCAAGCGAGAAAACTCAATAACTCCCCTTGAAATACGCGTTGATCAGATCCGAGATATCCTCCGTCGTGTTCTGGCGCGCGACGGCGAAGAAATCATACCCGCTGGCATGGCCGCGTGCATAGCGGGAGGCATAATCCCGCAGGAATTGGAAAAAAGCATCATCGCCCATCCGGAAGTTCAGGGCCTCGAGGAAGTTGGCGCCGTTGAGGTAGGAGGCGTTGACATAGGCGCGGAAGCTGGCGGCTTCATAAATGGTCGAATCGACATACCCCGTGGGCCCGAAGTAATTCACCCGGAAGTTCCACCACCAGTCATGCGAGTTGGGGTAGATAAATCTGTAAAAGATCTCCTCGCTATAGATGCACAGGGCTTCGTCCAGCCAGGGCTCCATCGCCTGGTCGCTGCCCACCAGGCCGAACCACCATTGGTGCGCGATCTCATGCACCCCGATGGCGACGAGGTTGCTGCGCGCCGAGCCGTCATATTCGTTGTAGAACTTGGTCCCGAGGAACACGAGGCCGTCATACTCCTGCCCGTCATTTACATCCGCCTGGATGATGCTCAGGCTCTCATAGGGAAACGGGCCGAACTGCGTCTCGAACAGCCCGATGGCGCGGACGGCGGCATTCAGGATCGCCAACCCCTGGTCCTCATAGCCCGGATAGTAATAGGAACGGATCGCCGCGCCGCCCGCGACCGCGTCCAGGACGAGGAACTGGTCGCTGGCCGAAAGCGCAAACGTGCGCCCGCCCGAGAGGCGATAACGCGTCCATTCGCCGTTCGGCTCGCCGATCCCGCTCGCGGCGATGACGATCCCGGTCTGGGTCGTCTTGATATTTACTTCGAAGTCGGAGGAATCGTAGACGAGATACTCGCCCCAGGACGAAGGCTCGTGCAGGATCCAGCCGTTATCGTAAGGAACGACGAAGGGATACCAGTCCGTCAGGTTGACCTGGTCGACGTCATAGCCATAGGGATGCTCCTTGGGCTTCGGCGGAATGGAAATGCGGAAGCGCATGGCCAGAGCCGCCTGGGCGTTCGGCGCGAGAGGCTGCGGCAAGGATACCGTGAGTCTCTGGCCGCTCAGGTCAAAATTCAACGCCTGGCCGTCCAGTACGATGTGTTCCGGCGTGAAGCCGCCCTCCAGGTTTGCCGGCACCGCCAGCAGGAGCTCGCTGAGCGCGACACCGGTCTGGTTCGTATACCGGATCGTCTCGTCCGCGGCGAGCTGGTGCCCCGCATAATCGAGGATGGCAAAGATCGTGTATTGCGTCCGGGCTGCGGGCGCGGGTGAGGTGGGCAAGGCCAAGCTGGTCGCGGTGAACGCGAGCGTTGGGAGAGGCGTATCGGTGGGCGGGAGCGGGGTGAAGGTGGCGATCAGAGTCGCCTCGGGCGGGGCCAGGACCGCGCCGGCGGGCTGGAACGGCGTGGAGGTCGGCAGCGCGCTCGGATCCGGCGTGACCAGGAGGAAGTTTTGTCCGGAGCCGTTCGAGGGGGGTGCGGAAGAGGGGAGCGTGCAGGAAGAGAGAATCCAGAGACACAAAATGCAAATTGCTATCTTGCGATTGGCATGGTCGCCGCCGCGGACGGCGGCTGGAGCTTGGTTGTTCATCAGTATGTATTCTTGAAGTATTTGATCATCAGGTCGGAAATATCCGCCGAAGTATGTTCCCGCAGGACGCGGAAAAAGTCGACCGCGGTAGCCTGCTTGCCCACGTGCTGGGCATAGTAATCCCTGAGAAAGGCGAAGAAGATTTCATCGCCGAGGCGCGCACGCAGGTCTTCGAAGAAGCGCGCGCCGGTCAGATAGACCTTGTCCCAGTATGGGCGCTGCCCGCCGCCATCGTAGATCGGCGTATCCACAGGCCCCGCCTGCTGGAACTCAAAGTAGCGGTACCCCCACCACCAATCCACCATGTCGGGATACACCGACTCATAATAGAGGCGCTCGCTGTAGGTGGAGAGCGCTTCGTCAAGCCAGGGCTCGATCCCCTGGTCGTTCATCACACTGTCGAACCACCACTGGTGCGCGGTCTCGTGCGCGCCGATCGTCACCAGATAATTTCTCGGCGTGCCATCGTACAGGTTGAAATAATCCCGGCTGATGAAGTACAGGCCCGAGAACTCCATCCCGTCGTTGAAATCGCCCTGCACCGCGCTGAGCGTCCTGTGACGGTAGGGGCCGAAACGCTCGTTGAAGACCTGCATAGCTTCGACCGTGGTCTGCAGGAGGGCCTCACCGCCATCCATGTAAAAAGCAAAATAATAGCTGTAAACTGTCACGTCGCCGACAACCTGCGTGGCAACCCTGAAGTGGTCGCTCATGGACAGGGCGAAGGTGCGCGCCGCTTCCAGCACGAACCGGCGTCTTACGGCACCCCAGGGCGTAGCGGCATCTGTCGCCAAAGGTTCGACCTCCACCCCGGAGGCCGCGATCTTCGGATCGGCTCCATCGGTGAAGGTCACCGTCACATCGAAATCGGCCAGATCGTACATAAGATGCTCGCCGTAATACCAGGGGTTATGCAGGACCCAGCCCTGGCCCGGGAGATACGGCACGACGAACGGATACCACTCCACGAAATTCGTCTGGCGCTCCGAATACCCATAGATCTGCGGGCGCACTTCCTCCGGGTTGCTGTATGCCTGCATCTGCGGCAGGATCAGTCCATAACTCATGGTGATCGTGATCGTCTCGCCGGGCGGCAGGGGCTGAGGTAATGGGATTTCGAGACGCTGGCTAAGCGGTTGGAGGCTGTAATTGGTAATTGTTTCATTGTTGATGGCAAGAGACTTGAGGCTGAACCCGCCGCTCCACAAGTTCGGCTCTACGGCGAGGACAAGATGGGAGAGGGTTTCCCCGGTCGAGTTGGGATACGTGATCGTCTCGTTTACCGCCGCCGCCTTGGTGGAATAATTCAGCTGCAGGTCCAACACATAGCGCGGACGTCCCAGGCCGGGCGCGGGTGTCGGCTGGGCTGCAGGTGTTTCAACAGAGGGCGTTGTGTCCGTGGGCGGGATTTCCGTAGAGGTGGGAAGAGGCGTTTCGGTGGGAGCCGGCGGAGCGGGCGTGGGCGCCGGAGGGGAGCAGGAGATCAGGAGCAGAACAAAAAAAATAGACAGGAGAACGCGAGATGCAAGGCGCCAGGGCATTGGGGTATTTTAACCGAATAGTTTACGAATTGCTCCCGCACCCTCACCGGGAGTCCCGAAAATCGAAAACGTTTCATAATTCTGATCGAGTGGCACCTCGTGGTTGCGTAGAGCGTGCTTTTCCGCTTGTCTCGAGAGGGACGCCACGAGTGAAGAATTACCGATGATCTGCTCAGGATGGCGTCATGTAGATGCCTCATCCTGCCAATGAATATCGATCGCCACCGGCAGGGCTGTCCGGGCCCACTCACTCAGCGTTTCATCTTCATTCCATTCCTGATATTTCTCAGCAACTCGAGTACGTGCCAGCAAATCTTCTTTCTCATCCTGCACAAGGCGCGCCGAGCCTGCGAAGGTATGCTTCCCGATGCGCATGCGCACCTCAGGCCGCACCCGCAGGTTCCTGACCCAGTCAGACG
>DASTFG010000225.1:0-4628 GCA_035708785.1 Anaerolineales bacterium | reverse complement strand
CGCTTCCGTCAACTTGATCCAGATTACCTCTCGTATGGCAACTGCTGTGAAAGCCTTCATTGAGCGCCAGGGAGTGAAACTTCCGATCGAGATCGAACCTATTTTGATGGCAGCCAACCCCGGGTTGCACATTGAATCTGTCCGGCCGGCCACCAGAGTGATCATGATCGATGGCGTCAGGTCCTTTGTATCCGGGCTCGCAACGGCAAGGCCCCT
The DNA here is from genome assembly GCA_035708785.1 of Anaerolineales bacterium. Taxonomy (GTDB): domain Bacteria; phylum Chloroflexota; class Anaerolineae; order Anaerolineales; family Villigracilaceae; genus Defluviilinea. The sequence goes on along the minus strand of DASTFG010000225.1, from coordinate 4,412 downwards.
CTTGAAATCGGAAGCCGTACATGAGTTTACCGAACGGATTATCAATCCGCGCTCGCCAAAGAAGGATGCTCGCGGGGCGCCGGCGTCGGAGCAGCTTGCCTCACAGGCAGTCCCAACCGAGCCTCCTGGCGGGGAAGTCTCACGGGCACGCGCCATCTTCAATGCCGCAGAGGAAGCGAAACCGTTCGATCCCGCCGACTTTGACTTTGCGATGCTCGATGAAGAACCAGCGCTGGAAGAATTGACTCCCTCGGCTTCTGTTGTTGAGTCGAGCCCTGCGCAACCCGTGCCGGGACCAACGCCACAACGCAAACGCTTTCTGGGCATGACGCCGCTTCAATCAGTTATCGTTGCTGCACTAGCCGCGGCCCTGTTATGTGTCCTGGCAGTTTTTGCCTATCTGATATTCTTTGGTCCAACCCCCATATTGCCTTGAACCCTTTTTTTTCCATTATCATCCCTGCCCATAATGAGCAAAATCGTTTGCCGGGTACGCTGGAAGAGATCTTTCATTTTTTCAAGCAACAGTCGTTTTCATCAGAGGTGATCGTTGTCGAAAACGGGAGCACCGATAATACCCTTGCGATCGCGCAGCAATTTGCAGGGCAGCATGAAAACCTTCAGGTACTCCAAAGTGAAAAGGGGAAGGGCGCAGCGGTTCGGCGAGGCATGCTTGCAGCCAAAGGGGATTATCGTTTCATGTGTGATGCTGACCTCTCCATGCCGGTAGAGGAGATTGCCAAGTTTATCCCCCCAATTCTCCAGGACTTTGATATAGCGATTGCTTCGCGCGAAGCCAAAGGTGCGGTGCGCTATAACGAGCCATCGTATCGTCACTGGGGCGGGCGCGGCATTAATTTTATAATCCAGACATTGATCCTGCCCGGCTTGAACGATACACAGTGCGGGTTCAAATGTTTCCGTGGGAACGTTGCCGAAGATATATTCAGCCGGCAAACATTGCATGGCTGGTCATTCGATATTGAGCTCCTTTACATTGCGCGGCGTCATGGGTACCGTGTGGTGGAGATTCCCATCCACTGGTATCACTTTTCAGACAGCAAGGTCAGCGCGCTGCGCGATGCAGTGCAGATGATCAGCGACATTTTCCGTATCCACGCCAACGCGCGGCGGGGATTGTACGATGCGAATTAACCCCAATACCTTTTACGAATCACATTTCTGGCAGAGCGGCCTGACCCACGTGGCGGGATTGGACGAAGCCGGACGCGGCGCGCTCGCCGGTCCGGTGGCCGTTGGAGCGGTCATCCTGCCGACAGATGAAACGCTCCTTTGCGGGACGTTGACCGGGGTGCGCGATTCCAAGCAGATGACTCCGCTCGAGCGTGAGTCTCTTGCGCCGTGCATCAAAGAGATCGCGCTGACCTGGAGCGTGGGATTCGCCTCCCCCGAGGAAATCGACTCACAGGGCATTGTCCATGCGACGCGGTTAGCTGCTTTACGCGCCTTGAATGACCTAACGCTTTCCCCTCAATATCTTCTCACCGACTTCCGACTCGATCTGCCTCAACTGGATATTTCGCAGACCGCGCTCGTGAAAGGCGATGCGTTGTGTCTGAGCATTGCGGCTGCGTCGGTGCTTGCAAAGACGGCGCGCGATAAATTGATGGGCGAGCTGGACCTACACTATCAAGGCTATGGGCTTGGAAAACATAAAGGGTACGGGACACAGGCCCATCGGTCTGCGCTGAAGCGGCTGGGCATCTCGCCCATTCACCGTAAAACCTTTGAAGTTAAAGAATTACAGATTACGTGAAAAGACACGTATAAAGGTACACAAGTAAACACGTGTGTACCTGTCTACTTGTGTACTTATTTACAGCCTGCCCCTGCGCAAAAAGAATTTCGTGATCTCTTCAGCAATGGCCGGGATCAGCGCCAGGCCGACAACCACCGCCCATTCTCGCGGAGCGGGGAAGTGCGTATTGAAAATCGGTTGCAGGAACGGCACCGATACAACAAGGATCAGCAGAGTGATGGAAAGCCCGACGGCATATTGCATGTAGCGATTCGAGAACACACCGATCTTGAACAATGAGGCTCGTTCGGAGCGCACTGTGTACGCACGGAAAAGCTCACACAGGGGGAGCGTAACGAACGCCATGGTCTCGGCCGTTTGCACATCCACACCCCGCCAATCGTGCTCGATCAAGTAAATGATGGGGTTTCCAACCACTTGCGCGCCGGCTTCCAGATGCCAGATCAAGCCGAGGGCAAATGCAGTCAGCACGGCGCCGGTCTGTGCAATGGTCTGAACCACCAGGCCTAGCATCATACTGCGGTTGACAATCGGCTCGGACTTGGCGCGCGGCTTTTGCTCCATAATATCGGGGTCGCCCTTTTCCACGGCGAGCGCGAGGGCGGGAGCGCCATCGGTGATGAGGTTGAGCCACAATAGTTGAATCGCCGTGAGTGGAGCGGGAAGCCCTGCCAGAGTGGCGAGGAAGATGATCATGATCTCCGCAACGTTAGAGGAAAGAAGAAAGAACACAAACTTGCGGATGTTCGAGTAGATGATGCGTCCCTGTTCCACCGCGGCAACAATGCTGGCGTAGTTATCGTCGGTGAGGACCATATCGGCGGTTTCTTTGGCCACATCGGTTCCGGTAATGCCCATCGCTACACCGATGTCGGCGCGCTTGATGGCAGGGGCATCGTTGACTCCATCGCCCGTCATGGCAACGACCTCGTCATTGGCCTGGAGGGCATCCACAATGCGCATCTTATGCTCAGGGGAAACGCGGGCAAAGACCGCCGTATCCTGGATCACTTTCTTCAGTTCTTCATCGCCAAGTGCATCGAGCTGTGCGCCGGTCATGACGTTGCGACGATGTTGCAGCAAACCAATCGTTTCCGCGATGGCCCGCGCGGTGTTGGGGTAATCTCCCGTGATCATAACCGTCCGAATGCCAGCCTCACGCGCCTTCTCCAGTGCAGGCCGCACTTCCATACGGGCCGGGTCGATCATCCCGATTAGGCCGACGAACACCAATTCCTTTTCGAGGTCTTCTGCTTTGAGCTCTTCCAGATTATCCGGTGCATTTTCCACGAGACGGTACGCGAGACCGAGTACGCGCAAGGCATCTTTCGTCATCGCCTCGTTCGCATCGAGGATACGTTGCCGTGCTTCCTCGTCCAAAGGACGGGGATTGTCATTGATATCCTGATACTGTGTGCAAAGGTTCAGCACAATATCTGGAGCGCCCTTGACGTCAATCACATCCCAATCCTTGTGTCTCTCATCGGTGAACGGCGAGGGATCCTCGGCACGCGGCGTAGCTACATCGTGAATCGTAATCATCCGCTTCCGCTCCGAGTCGAACGGGACTTCGCTCTCGCGCGGATACGCATCTTTGATCTCTACATACGTCGTACCCGCTTTTGCGGCAGCAACCAGCAGGGCGCCCTCCGTAGGGTCGCCGACGACGCGATACGTTTTTTGTGAATCCTCCTCACCGGTCGTTTCAATCGATGCATCGTTGTTCAAGATTCCCAGCCAGAGCAGAGTCAAGGCAGCGGGATATTTTGAGATGACCGTTTTTTGCCCGTCAACCAGAAAATCACCCTTTGGTATGTAGCCGGTTCCTGTCACCTCGATGAATCGCCCATCCACCCATAGGCGTGTGACCGTCATTTCATTCTGCGTCAGAGTCCCTGTTTTATCGGAACAAATAATAGTGGCAGAACCGAGCGTCTCCACCGAGGAAAGTTTTCGGATGAGCGCGTGACGTTTGATCATCTCGCGCATACCGAGCGCCAGAGAAATCGTCACCACCGCGGGAAGTCCTTCGGGCACCGCCGCAATGGCCAGGCTGATGGCAATGATGAAGACCTCGGTAATATCCGCCGCGTATTCAGTCACGTAGCCAAGTGGACCGCTGAAAAGCTGATTGATATTTGTGTAATTGATGAGTGCAACAATAAAAACGATTGCCACGAGAATCAGAGCTGCGACGCTCAAGGATTTTCCCAGTTGATCAAGGCGGCGCTGGAGGGGCGTTTCCTCGGCCTCCACACTCTGAAGCATCGTGGCAATCAGTCCCAGCTCGGTATGCATCCCTGTGTTTGTGACGACACCGCGTCCACGCCCGTAAGAAACGACTGTCCCCATGAACGCGGTATTCTTACGATCCCCCAACGGGACATCTTTTTCGAGGACGGTCGCGGCATTCTTCTGGACTGCCAGCGATTCGCCTGTTAGCGAAGCCTCCTCCACCCGCAGGTTGACCGCTTCCAATAACCTTATATCGGCGGGAATAAAGTTGCCTGCCTCAAGGAAAACCAGGTCGCCAGGCACGAGTTCATAAGAGGGAATGGATACTCTGCGCCCATCACGCACCACCTGGGCATCGGGTGCCGCAAGTTTCTTGAGCGCCGCCAGGGCTTCCTCG
>DASTFG010000224.1:0-4543 GCA_035708785.1 Anaerolineales bacterium | reverse complement strand
CGGCCTGAACCATCTATCCTGGCATCGAGGCTTTACCGTCGAAGGCGAGGATGTCTGGCCGCAGGTCATCGAAGGATTCATCGCCGACCTCAAACAGCAGTCCGATCCCGAATGGGACCCGCGCACCATCGAAGTCCTGCGCATGATGCCGAATTATTATCTCCAATATTTCTATCACACCGATGAGAAGTTGATATCGCAGGAAAAATGGCCGCCCTCACGCGCCGAAGAAGTCATGGAAGTTGAGAAGGACTTATTGCGTCAATATGCTGACCCGGATCTAAAAGAACCCCCGGCCGATTTGATGAAGCGCGGCGGTGCTTATTACTCGACTGTCGCGACCCAATTGCTCAATGCACACTACAACGATCTGGGTGAGACCCACGTTGTCAATATAAAGAACGGCGATGCGGTGAAGGAATGGCCAGCAGACTGGGTCCTGGAAATCCCGTCCACTGTCAAAAAGAGTGGTATTACACCCATTCCGACCGAGCCCCTACCGATTGCTTGCTTAGGCTTGATCGCTGCGGTGAAAGCCTACGAAATCTTGACGGTCGAAGCCGCAGTGCACGGAGACCGCGACGCCGCCTATCAAGCCCTGCTGGTGAATCCGTTGGGACCAAAGGCAGATAAGGTTCAGGCAGTGCTCGATGACATGTTGGAAACGCATCGGGAGTATCTTCCACAATTCTGGAACTGACCTGATATTTCAGGGCGGCCCACAGGTCGCCTTTTATTAACCTCATCAACATGCGTTACTACCTTGGCGCCGACTTGGGCGCGACCAAAACACATACCCTGATTGTCAATGAAACGGGCCGCGCGTTGGGCTTTGGGGAAAGCGGACCTGCCAACCACGAATCGGTCGGTTACGATGGCATGTTCCAGGCCATGCAGAGCGGGCTGGAGCAGGCATTACGCACTGCCAGTTTGAACAGGGAAGATATATCGGGTGCAGGCTTCGGTGTGGCAGGCTACGATTGGTACTCCGAATACGAAGTTATAGCTTCAGTCATAGATCGTCTCGGCCTCAAGGCACCCTATAAGTTCGTCAATGATTCTGTACCCGGGCTGGTTGCTGGCTCGGAGGAAGGTTGGGGAGTTGTTGTGGTTTCAGGCACGGGGTCAAATTGCCGCGGCTGGGATCGAGAGCACAAACGCGAAGGGCGTGTAACAGGTCACGGCGTATTAATGGGGGAAGGCGCGGGCGGCTCTGAACTTATGCATCGCTGCATGCAAATCATTGGCTACTCATGGACGAAACGCCTGCCGAAGACTGCGCTCGCCGATGCTATTGTGGCACACGTTGGAGCCAAAGACCTGGAAGACCTGATGCGTGGCTATACAACATATGAGTATCATGTTGGAGCCGAAGCCGCGCGCATTGTCTTCCAGGTAGCTGAAGAAGGCGATCGCATCGCGCAGGAGCTCATTCATTGGGCAGGTTGTGAACTCGGCGAGATGGCAAATGCAGTCATCCGCCAGCTTGAATTTGAGAACATTGCATTTGATGTAGTGATGACGGGAAGCATGTTCGAAGGCGGCCCCCGATTGATCGAACCCATGCAACAGACAATTCTCAAAGTCGCTCCTAAGGCCCGCCTAGTGCGATTGAGGGTCCCACCTGTCGTTGGGGCTGTCATGCTCGGCATGGAAGCTGCCACGCTCCAGATCACACCCGACATTCGCAAAACAATGAACCAGAGCACTTCTGCTCTGAGGAGCATGTCCGTGAGGTGAATATGGCGGCCATCGAATTCGCTGCTATCCCAAGCGAGACTTTCGAATTATTGGACTTTGTCTACGTTTTGACGTATCATGTTCGGGACGGCGGACCACGATGTGCAGGGCGAGCTATCGCTGGTTAATCCGATCTTATTCCGGACTTTAATTGATTACTAAACGTGGTCTGATATTCTCACTTTTTGTTTACGAAAACCTTCACAAACTGGAGATGTAGATGACTGATTTTACACTTGGAGTGAACTACTGGCCGCGCCGCAAGGCAATGTACTGGTGGAACGACTTCGATGCGGGGGAAGTGCGTGAAGAGTTTACTGTCATTCGAGACCTGGGGCTGGGCGTCGTGCGCATATTTTTGCTTTGGGACGATTTTCAACCAGAGCCCGACTCCGTCTCGAAAGAGGTGTTGGACAACCTGGTCAGTGTCGCGGATATTGCCGCGGAAAACAATCTTGGCCTGGATGTCACCTTCTTCACAGGCCACATGAGTGGACCGAATTGGAGCCCGCGCTGGCTGCTGGGCGGCGATCTGCCGGGAACAGACAACTTCGGCTGGATTCGCGACATCGTCAGCTCGGGCAAGCCAAGCGCACAGGGCTACTACAATATGTTCCACCATGAGGCGGCGATCAATGCAGAGCGCCTTCTGTTGAAAACAGTTGTCGGCATGCTCAAGGACCACAAAGGCATTTGGATGTGGAATCTGGCTAATGAGCCTGATCTTTTTGCCTGGCCCTTTACCTCTGACGATGGGGCAGCCTGGGTTAAGGAAATGGTCGACCTGATCAAGAGCATTGATCCAAACCATCCGGTTACAATTGGCCTGCATGGGGACGGGCTGCACCGCGACAATGGCCTGCGGATTGACAAAGTCTACAAGTATACAGATATAGCCGTTATGCATTCCTATCCGATGTATACGCCCTGGGCGCGCAATCCGCTCGACCCCGATTTTGTGCCGTTCACCTGTGCGTTGACGGCCGCCCTGGCGGGCAAACCTGTATTGATGGAAGAGTTCGGCGGCCCTACGGCGCAGCCAGGTGAAAAAACCCATATTATGAAATGGACTGCAACGAACGGGCGCGAGCACGAACAGTTCGTGGCCAGCGAGGAGGATTTTGCCGAATTCCTGCGCCTGACCATCCCAAAACTGCACGATAGCGGCGCGACCGGCGCAATGGTCTGGTGCTACGCAGACTATGCCCCAGAGCTTTGGGACCGGCCCCCTTGCCTGAACTATCATCATGAGCGCTTCTTCGGACTTGTGCGGCCGGACGGGTCCCTGAAGCCTCATGCCAAAGTCATTCAGGAATTTGCGGCCACGAAGCCTCAGGTGAAACCGATCCCGGACTACGCCAAGTTCGAAGTCGACCCGGCTGAGTTCTACAAGAACCCTTTGCCATTTCTCCTGGACTTCTACCGGCAGTATCTGGAGGGTGTTGAAGTCAAGGATCCTTCAGCCATTAAGACCATAAATTCTCATGAAACGTCTGATCATCAACGCTGACGACTATGGACGAACGCCCGAGATCTCGCGCGGCATCCGGGAAGCACACCAGCGCGGGGTGGTCACATCCACCACCTGCATGATGAACATCCCGACCACGGCCTCCGATGTTGCCATCGCGCTGGAAGAGACACCAAAGCTGGGGATGGGGGTCCATCTTGTTTTGACGATGGGCAGGCCGATCGTCGCGCCTGAGGCGAGTTCGTCCATCACAGATGAAAACGGGGGCTTCTTCAAGCTCGATCAATTCATGCAACGGGCCTCCGAGGTCGATATCGATGAAGTCAAAACGGAATGGCGGGCCCAGATCGAAGCCTTCGTCAGGGTAGCAGGTCGCAAGCCGACCCATCTTGACTCGCACCATCACTCCTCCTATTTTACGGCCGCGTTAGTTCGCGCCATGCTGGAGCTTGCAGAGGAATATCACTGCGCAATTCGCTTCCCGTTCACACCCGAGGTTCCCGCTGAGTTACAAGAAACCAATAGGCATCTCCCGGCGCTTTTGAGAGAGTTCGACCTGCGCCGGCCGGCTGCCTTCTATGTTGATTTCTATGACGAAGGTGCGACGCAGGAGGAATTGCTGAAGATCATCAATTTCCTGCCGGACGGCGCGAGCGAGCTCATGTGCCATCCTGGCCATGTGGATGATGCGTTCGTAAAGGAGTCTTACTACAATAAACAACGTGAAAGAGAATTGATAATCCTGACGGATCCATCCATCAAGGATGCCCTTCGAGCGAATGAGATCCGTTTGATTACCTTCGCTGATCTTTGATCTTCTCTCCTTTCAGAAGAGAGTCAGGGTAAAGACACCGTCCTTCGTCTCTCCATATTTCATCTCCTTGGAGGAACCATGTCTCGCGTTGATGAACTTCTAGGGCAAATGACCCTCGACGAAAAGATTTCCATGCTCGCAGGCGCGGACCTTTGGCACAGTGTCGGGATCCCGCGCCTGGGCATCCCGCAATTCAAGGTGACCGATGGTCCGAACGGCGCACGCGGCGCCTGGGGAGATATGGGGCCGCAGTCGGTTGCGACGCCCGTTGGCATTGCTTTGGGCGCGACCTGGAACCCTGCGCTGATCGAAAAAGTGGGCAGCGTTCTGGCGGATGAACTCAAGGCGAAAGGCGCGCACATCCTGCTGGCGCCCACGGTCAATATTCATCGTACGCCGATCGCCGGCCGTAACTTCGAATGTTTTTCAGAGGATCCTTTCCTGAGTGGGACGATTGCCTCGGCATACATCAAAGGCATTCAGGATCAGGGGGTGGGTGCGTGCATCAAACATTACGT
>DASTFG010000223.1:0-3942 GCA_035708785.1 Anaerolineales bacterium | reverse complement strand
CGTAAATTAAAGGAGTGGGGTGTGCAGGGCGAAGTTCGTTTTACAGATGCATATAAGACCCCGCTCGAGGTCAACGTCTCGGATAAAACCGGTGCACGGACATATTTCTGGCAGCGCTCGGGTGAGATATTAAGTACGCTGGATGCCGCGGATCTGTCGCTGATCAAAGATTCAAAATTGCTGTATGTGGATTGGTACGACGGCGATCATATCCTGCGCGCCGTGGAGGAAGCCAACCGTTGGGGAGTACCGGTTTACCTTAACCTCGAGCATGGACATAAATTCCCCGACGTGCTGAAAAAGTACGCAAGCCGCGTCACGATCTGCCAGGCCGTCACAGATGCTGCCCAGCTCGGCAGGATGCAGGCGACGCTGGCCGCTGCGAGGAAACTGCTCAAGGCAGGGATTACAACGGCGATCATTACCATGGCGAGCCAGGGGTGTCTGGCCGTTCAGGGGGATGAAATCGTCAGGGTACATGCCCCGAAAGTCAAAGCCGTGGACGGGTCCGGTGCCGGTGCAACCTTCTCGGCCGGCTTCATCTACGGCTACCTGAATGGATGGACCCTCGAGGAGTCCGTCCGCTTTGGGATTGCCGCGGCTTCGCTCAAAGTGACGCGCTCGGGGCTGACCATGTTCCCTGTGGAAGATATCAAGAGAATGGCGGAGAAATTGCGCGTGCAGCGTATGGTCTATCGCGACGACCAGTTTTACACGATCAAGAAGTTGCTCTCTCTTCCCCGGAACAATCCGCTTTTCGAGGAAGGGCGCAGGCTGGCAAACCTCGCCTCCCAGAAACTTCAGTTCAAAAAGCGTTTCCCTTCAAAAGGAAACATCAGACAGCAGTCGAAGAAAAAAACCATATAGTGAATCTGCAAAGACGAGCTGCTAAAAACAATTCTTGAAGGATATCGGATATGTCATTTGCCACACTCCTTACGCAGGAACAAGTCGAACGTGTACATGATGCTTCGCTGGAAATCCTGGAAAATGTTGGGCTGTTGGTGCGTTTCAAACCGGCACGCGAGCTCTTCGAGAAACACGGCTGTAAGGTAGAGGAGGAAACACAACGCGTCAGATTCCCGCGCGCGGTGGTCGAAAATTATCGCAAGGCCTATCCCGCCTCCTTCACCTTTCGCGGACGCGATCCGAAGTACGATCGCACAATCCCGCAGGATAGCCCGGTCATCGTGACGGGGAGTTCGGCACCCGATCTTTTGGATCCGGTGACGGGGGAGGAGAGGCGTGCCCGTTCCGACGACATCGCTCGCATCGCGCACCTGATCCATGAGCTGCCCGGCTATGACATGTTCTCCGTCTCTGTCCTGGCAGACGATGCCCCGGATGATCTGTTTACGCTGTCGCGTATTTATCCGGCTCTGAAATATTGTCTCAAACCGGTTCGCATCACGACCAAAGACCTGGCCGATGCCCGCCAGGTTCTGCAAATGGTGTATTTGATCGCGGGCAGTGAAGAGGCTTATCACGAGCACCCGTTTCTCACCCATCATTACTGCCCGGTTGTGTCACCGCTGACCATGGACCATCTTTCTACAGAAGCGGTGATATTCTTTGCCGAAAAGAAATTACCGGTATATCCGACTATCGTTCCGAATGCCGGGCTGACGTCTCCTATGTCTCTTGCCGGAACTCTGGCACAGGGCAATGCCGAATTCCTGGCAGCTGCCACGTTGATGCAGATGGCCTGCGAAGGCACGCCTCTGATTTATGCGACCCTGCCAACTGTCGCCGATATGCGCACGGGTGCCTACGCATCGGGTGGGATCGAGTGCGGCATCCTGCATATGGCACATGCCCAGATGGCACATTTTTATAACGTGCCTTGCGGTGGATATGTCGGCTTGACCAATTCAAAGATCAACGATGCGCAGTCCGGTTATGAGACCGGGATGTCTGCGATGGGCGGGCTGCTGGCCGGTATGGATATGTTCAATATGGGCGGTCTGCTCGAGGCCCTGAAAGTATTCGATTTTGCCAAAGCCGTCATCGACGATGAGATCGCCGTCATGCTGAAACGTGTGAAGCGCGGCCTCGAATTCAGTGAGGAAAACCTGGCATTGGAAGTCATCGCGAAGATTGGGCCTGGAGGGTCGTTCTTGATGGAGCCGCATACGATCAAGCGGATGAAGACAGCCGGCCTGCTCACGAAGCTTTCAGACCGGGACAGCCGTACACAGTGGGAGAAGAAGGGCGCGCTGGACACACATGCTCGTGCAATGAACCGGGTGCGCGAGATCCTCGAAAAGGATAGTTCGGTCGGTTTTTCGGCAGAAGTAGATGCCCGCATCCACGATGAATTCCCCGGGCTGGTGGAAGGGAAACTCGAACAGCCGGCAGGCTGGTAGTTCCTCGCCCTGCGCCGTCATCTTCGGGCATTAAGGTGCTTCATTGACTTGCAGATTTGATGATGCTACAATGTTAGAAATTTATGAACGTATGTTCTCTGGGGGTCTACGGGAGAGAGCCGAATGTAGATGTTTTAGTTCTTGGCAATGGCGCGAACATGCTGACCATGGGACTAAAACTCTTTGTTAATCATCAGGGTTTCAATGCAGGTTATGTTTCGCCCTGCATTTAAATCGATTTCATCAACCGGAGGTGTTCGGAACAAAATAAGAACGATTCTCTATGCGGACAAGAAAAACTTTCAAAAGGAGAAGAAGAGAGATGCGTACCAAAAAGCTTGTTTTCGAAACGCTTGCATTGCTCGTAATTGCAAGCATAGCGCTCACATCCTGTGCTCCGGCCACCGACACACCCGCTGCTACGGATGTGCCAGCCACAGAGATGCCAGTAACAGAAGCTCCTGCAACGGAGATGCCTGCTACGGATATGCCGACGGAGGCACCAACCGAGGCCCCGGCCACCGAAGCGCCCGCCGCTGGAATAGACCCGGAACTGATCGCGGCTGCCCAGGCTGAGGGGACCCTCACCACGATCGCTCTGCCTCATGACTGGTGCAACTATGGCGAGGTGATCCAGACCTTCAAGGATAAGTATGGGCTCGAGGTCAATGAGCTCGATCCCAACGCCGGTTCGGGCGATGAGATCGAAGCCGTGAAGGCCAACCAGGATAATCCGGGGCCGCAAGCTCCTGATGTGATCGATGTCGGCTTCGGCTTCGGACCGCAGCTGGTTGAGGAGGGAATCACCCAGCCCTACAAGGTTTCAACATGGGATACCATCCCCGACGATGTGAAAGACCCCGATGGCTACTGGTATGGCGACTACTATGGTGTGCTGGCGCTTCAGGTGAATACCGATGTCGTCGAGAACGTGCCGCAGGACTGGACTGACCTTCTCGATCCTCAATATGAGGGACAGGTAGCCCTGGCCGGCGATCCGCGCTCGTCGAACCAGGCGATTCAATCGGTCTTCGCGACCTCCCTGGTCAATGGCGGCTCGCTGGACGATGCCGCCCCCGGGCTGGAGTTCTGGGCTGATCTGGTTGCCGAGGGCAATTTCGTCCCTGTGATTGCAACCAACGGTACATTTGCACGCGGTGAAACCCCGATTATCATCCAATGGGACTATCTGGCACTGGCGGCCCGGGATTCCTTCGCCGGCAATCCGGAGATGGAGATCGTCGTTCCCCCCAGCGTGGTTTGGGGTGGTGTCTATATTCAGGGTATTAGTGCTTATGCCCCGCATCCCAATGCCGCCAAGTTATGGATGGAACATCTGTACTCAGATGAGGGCCAGTTACTCTGGCTGAAGGGGTACTGCCACCCTATCCGCTATAACGATCTGGCCGAGCGCGGTGTCATCCCTGACGACCTGGCAGCTGCGCTGCCTCCGGCTGATCTGTATGCCGAGGCGATCTTCCCGACCGTCGAACAACTCTCGGCAGCCAGGGAAATCATTACAACTCAGTGGGATACGGTGGTAGGGGTTGATGTTCAGGAAGGACAGTAAGTCCTG
>DASTFG010000222.1:0-8389 GCA_035708785.1 Anaerolineales bacterium | reverse complement strand
GCAAGGGTGGCGGCCATGGAATCGTGGGTGCAGGCTCGCTCATAAGATCTTCGACTTTTTTAGAGCCGCTTCCAATAACTCAATCGTCGCCGGCTTGATGACGATTGCCTTCGCGCCCAGTTTCAGGACTCGGGTACGCGTCTCGGGCTGGTCGTCCGAAGTGACCACCACGACAGGTACACGGATCAAGCGCGGCTCACGCCGCAGGAATTTGAGGATCTCTGTACCGGCTACACCCGGCATGTTCAGATCGAGGAAGATGAAGTTCGGCGTAAAACCGCTTCCCAGTATGGATATTGCGGCACTCGAGCCATAGGCCACGCGGGCCTTGAAGCCAAGTACGGCGAGCATCTGGCTCAGCGCATCTGCCGTGGAACGATTATCGTCGATGATCAGTGCTTCAGCCATCGAATTAATCCTCCAGGATCACGGTACCCATCACAGAGACATCGTATCCATCCAGCCGGGAAACAGCTTCTCGAAAGCCGCGATCGGATAAAAGTTCCAGAAGAGGCACAAGCAGATGGCTATCCGCATGCTGTTTTGGGATGACCAGGTCATAGCGTTCCTGAAAAAGGGGGATGAAATCCAGGTCCAATGCCTGCGCGGCAGCAGCTATCCCAAGCCCGCAGTCCGCACGTCCCGAGGCAATGGCCGCAGCAACCGCGAGGTGAGTATACTCTTCTTGATTATAGCCGGGAATAGACTCTCCGCCGATCCCGATCCGGCTCAGGTGATAATCGAGCAGAACGCGTGTCCCCGCGCCGCGCTGCCGGTTCACAAACCGGACCTCAGGCCTGCTGAGGTCCTCGAGGCTCTTCACTCCTTTCGGGTTTCCCCTGCTCACAAGCAGGCCCTGCTGCCTTCCAACCAGGGCAACGACTTTGACAGGGATATCCGGCATGTATTGGCGGATATACGGGAGATTGTATTCGCCGGTTGTGGTATCAAGAAGGTGTGAGCCTGCCAGGTGCGCCTCCCCGCGGCGGAGCGCGATCAGCCCTCCCTGCGAGCCGGCATTGGCCGAGGCCAACCTGCGATCGCGTTCCGCGAGGAATTCGGCCAGCAGGTCAAGCGTGAGATCGTGAGAGCCGATGCAGAGGATCGTTCTTTCGATTTCAGCCCTGCTCCGGTACATATAGACTTTCACCTTTTCGCCCGCCTCCATGCCTTGCACGCCGCGTGGAATGAGGGCCAGGCCGTCTGCCTGAACAAGCGAGGTGATCATACCCGCGCCCCGCGCCAGCGGCGCGGCGAGGAGCCGATCGCCCACTTTCCCGACGACAACGCGGACATAGTCATCGTCCCCGGCAGGAGAGACGATCTTACGGGTCAGCATGACGGTTTCAGTTTCTAGCTCGTTCGGTCTGCGGCCCAGCCATTTTGCCATGACCGGTTCGACGAAGATATCGACCGTCAGGGCAGTAGAGACAGGGTAACCAGGAACGCCGATGATCGGGACAATGCGAGGGGGCGACACAGTCCCCTCGTCCGCGCCGATGTTCTCGCCCGCAATGACACCGAGAATCACAGGGTGTCCCGGGCGGACGGCAACGCCATGAACCAGGAGCCTTCCCAGACTCTGAACCACCTTTGCCGAGAAGTCTTCCGCTCCCGCAGAGGAGCCCGCGTTGAGCAAGATCAAATCATACCCTTGCGAAGCCTCCTTGACGCGTTCACAGATCAGATCAAAATCGTCTTTAATAATCGAGAAACGTCCCGGTTCGCCACCCATCGCCTTGATCTTCGCGCCAATCACCAGGGAGTTGTACTCCGGGATATCGCCCGGCTTGAGCTCGCTCCCGATCGGGACCAATTCCGATCCCGTCGGAAGGATCGCCACCTTCGGCTTCCGGGCAACTTTTATCTCGTGATACCCAGAAGCGGCTACTGCTCCCAGGTCCACCGCCCGCAGCGTGTGACCTGCGGGCAGGACCAACTGCGTCGCGACGATATCTTCGCCCAACGGTCTGACATGACTCCACGGCGGCACACTCGCCCGAATTCGGATAGACCCCGGCTTGCGGATCTCCTTTGTGATTTTCCCCTGCTCGTCGAGCGATTCGATATTCTCGATGGGGATCACAGCGTCCGCCCAATCGGGCAAGGGATCCCCGGTATCTACATATTGCGCTTCGGAGGCGATCTGGAGCGTGACCGGTCTGGAGGGCAGGGCACCATTTGTCGCCTGTGCGCGCACGGCAAACCCATCCATGGCGGCGGCATGATAATGCGGCGATGAAGTCCGTGCCCAGACAGCTTCTGCGGTGACGCGCCCGAGGGCATTTTCATCGAGCGGGATGACCTCCGTGCCGAGCACCCGCCATAGATCCGCATCCTGGAGCGCCCGCTTCAGGCGCGCCTGCGCCTCGGACAGAGGGATATCGTGAAGATAAACGGACAAGGAGGTCAGGTTAACACCTCGACATCATGCGGCCCCGACTCCTTCAGCCCTGCGCCGGTCATGCGTACAAAAATGGCTTTTTCTTGAAATTCCTCAATGGAATGCGCGCCGCTGTAGCTCATCCCGGATTGCAGGCCACCGACCAATTGGTTCAGGACTTCGCGGGCCCGGCCGCGATAAGGCACAGCCGCCTCCACACCTTCGGCAACGTACTCTTCGATTTCCTCCTGGGTAACATCGTCGCCTTCCCGCTGCTTGCGGTTGATATTCGCCTCCTGCGAGGCCATGCCGCGCGAAACCTTATAGCGATGCCCTTTGCGCGTCATCATCAGGCCCGGGCTTTCATCCGTCCCGGCGAGCAGGCTGCCGATCATCGCCGTTTGTGCACCTGCTGCGAGGGCCTTTGCCAGGTCCCCGGGCTTGCGGATGCCACCATCCGCGATCACCGGGATCCCATACGGGCGCGCGGCCTGTGCACATTCGATCACCGCGGTCAATTGTGGTACGCCCGACCCCGCGACATCGCGGGTAATACAGATGGAACCGGGACCTACACCCACCTTAACAGCATCGGCACCGGCCTCGATCAGGCGTTTCGTGCCATCTGCGGTCGCCACATTTCCGCCGATCACCTGGGTATTGGGGAAATGCCGGCAGATACTCTTGATCATTTCAACCTCAAGATGAGAGTCTCCGTGCGCGATATCGACGACGATACAATCCGCGCCCGCCTCCAGCATCGCTTCGACGCGGCGCATCTCTTTGTCGCGGACGCCAACTGCAGCCCCCACGGCCAACCGTCCCCGCCCGTCTTTTGTCGCTTTGGGATACTGTGTGATCTTCATAATGTCCTTCAACGTCACCAGCCCAGCCACACGGCCGTCCGCGTCCACCAGCGGCAGTTTCTCGACGCGGTATTCGTGCAGCAGCCTTTCGGCTTCTTTCAGCGACGTATTGGGCGGGGCAGTCTGCACTTCCTTCGACATAATCGCCGTTACTGGTTCATTCGGATCATCTTCAAACAATAGATCACGGGTCGACACGATGCCGATCAGCTTCTTATTCTCATCCACAATCAGAATCCCGCCTGTCCCGGTTTCCTCCACCACGCGCTTAACATCGCCCACAGTGTGCGCCTCGGTCATCGTAAGTGGGTCATCGACGATGAATGACTCGGCCTTCTTGACCCGCCGGATTTGTCGGGACTGCTCCGCGATCGATAAAAACCTGTGGATGATCCCGATCCCCCCCTCGCGGGCCATGGTGATCGCCATCTCACTCTCGGTGACCACATCCATATTCGCAGAAACGATCGGCACCTGCAGTGGGATCTTTTTCGTCAGCCAGCTTTGGGTCGAGAGTGTACGTCGTGAATCCACATCGGAGTACTGGGGCACAAGCAAGACATCATCATAAGTCAACGCCATGTCAGGCAATATTTTCATGGTCACTCCTCTCTGTGAGTCATAGGAATTATAATACCTGGCAATGGCTCTCTTCGCGCTTTCCCCTTTGGATGGCCGTTACGAGAATGATACGGCGCCGCTGCGTGAGTACTTCTCCGAATTTGCTTATCTTCGATCCCGGGCCCGGCTCGAACTGGAATTTTTATCTGCCCTTTCGAAGACTGGCCTGCTCGGTCCTTTGAACAAGTCAGGCTGGCAGCCTGACCTGCAAACCTTCACCGAGGACGATGCACGCAGAATACAGGAATACGAACAGAAGACTAAGCATGATGTAAAAGCCATCGAATACTATCTACGGGAAAAGATTCCTGCGGAGCTCCACCCATGGATTCACATCGGCCTGACATCCGAAGATCTGAATAACATCGCGTTCGCGACTGCCCTGCGTGACTCGCGCGATCAAGTGATCGTTCCTGCCCTGGATGCGTTAATGACTTCGCTTCGTGACTTTGCAAAGAAATATCGCGCCCTTCCCATGCTTGCTCGAACGCATGGCCAGCCAGCGGTGCCGACGACCCTGGGAAAGGAGCTCGCGGTCTATCTCGCTCGTCTCAAAAGGTGTCGGGTTGACATTGTGAGTCACCGGTTCGAAGCAAAGCTGACCGGAGCCGTTGGTAATTTCAGCGCCCTCCGGGCCGCCGCGCCTCATAGGGATTGGATCTCGTTCAGCGAGAGATTTATCCAGGACCTTGGCCTCCAACCAAATTTAGTCACCACGCAAATTCTTCCCTACGATAATTGGATTCGCTATTTTCAAGCTCTCCAGCTTGCAAATTCGATCCTGATCGACTACGCGCAGGACATCTGGCGATATATCAGCGATGGCTTCCTCAAACAGGTCGCTGTAGAAAGTGAAGTTGGCTCCTCCACAATGCCGCAGAAGGTGAATCCAATCGATTTTGAAAACGCGGAAGGGAATCTCGGGATCGCCAACGCTCTCCTCGTGCACTACGCCCAGAAGCTGCCTGTCTCGAGATTACAGAGGGATCTATCAGATTCCACCGTCCGCAGAACTTTTGGTATTGCCCTGGGCCACACACTGCTGGCCTGGATCAATCTGAGGCGCGGAATGAGTCGGGTAGATGCAGATGAACAGAAAATTAAAGCAGATCTGGATTCACATTGGGAAGCGATCACCGAAGGCGCACAGACGATTCTCCGCGCCGCCGGACGAAGCGACGCTTTTGAGTCGTTGAAGTCTCAGGCACAGGGACGCGTATTCGGCGAGAAGGTGTACCGGGATTGGGTGGGGAGTCTGGATCTCGATGAGGAAACGCGTCAGAAGCTGATGAATTTGTCGCCTGAAACATATATCGGGTTAGCCATCCGAATTACAGAAGAGGTTATCCGTAGTAGCGACTTTCGTCGCGAGATGCCGGACGATTGAAATCGTCACTACAACTGGAGGATTCATGCCAGTCACAGCAGTACTAGGAATGCAATGGGGAGATGAAGGCAAGGGTAAGGTGGTGGACTATCTTGCTGAGCAGGCGGACTATGTGGCACGGTTCAATGGCGGGAACAACGCCGGCCATACGGTCATCAATGGGTATGGAACATTCAAGATCCATCTGGTGCCCTCAGGGATTTTTGCGCCCCAGGCTGTGGGGTTGATCGGCGGCGGCGTGGTGGTCGATCCTGAGGTATTGATCGAGGAGATCGAGCTACTGAAAAACGCGGGGGTCGGCCTGGAGGGACGTTTGTGGGTATCGCCGCGCTCGCATGTCATCATGCCCTATCATAAGATCCTGGACGGACTGTATGAAGAGGCCAAAGGTGCGGGCGCGACCGGCACAACGCGCCGCGGCATCGGACCGGTCTTCGCGGACAAAGTCAGCTACAACGGGATCCGCTGGAGCGATTTCTCGAGTGAGATGTTCGAGCCACGCCTGAAAGTGCAATTGGCGCTAAAGAACAAGATCATCCGCGCATTAGGTGGAGAGCTACTGCATTTCGATGAGGTGCGAGAGACATATCGCGGCTATTACGAGACTCTGAAGCCTTACATTCGCGAGCTGTTCCCGATTGTGCAGGAAGGGTTGAAGACCGGGAAAAATTTCCTGCTCGAACAGGCAATGGGCACATTCCTGGACACGGATTGGGGCACCTACCCGTTTGTGACCGCTTCGACGACCATTCCCTCCGCAGCGACCGCGGGGCTGGGAATCCCGCCCCGCTTCATCACCAGCGTGGTCGGCGTGGCGAAGGCTTACACGACGCGCGTCGGCGCCGGCCCGCTGCCAACGCAGATCCATGAATTGCAGAGCGTGGCCTTCCAGAAATTTGGTGAGACGGCCGCTACGACGGGCCGGGCGCGCCGCGTCGGCTGGCTGGATCTGGAGCTGCTCCGGACCGCCGCGGCGCTAAGCGGGGTGACGGAGATCTGTCTGACAAAGCTGGATGTCTTGAGCGGTCTGGACGAAATTCAGGTCTGTACAGGCTATCGGTCGAACGGTCAAGCTATAAGCTATGCAGACGTAGACGCCTATGGATTAGAAGCTGTGGAGCCCAACTATGAAGTTCTGAAAGGCTGGCAGGAAGATCTTAGCACGGCAAGATCCTTTGATGAGTTGCCAGTACAGGCTCAGGAATACGTGAAAATGATCGAAAATGCTGTGAAAGTTCCTGTAAATTGGATTGGCGTGGGCCCAGAGCGCGAGGCAACGATCAAAAGGAAGGACAGCGCTCGAGTTTAGGCCGCCGATCACCTGCTTTCTTCCGATTGCCGTAACTTTTCACCGTTTGCAGGGTTGAGAGGTATAGAGGCACATGCAGCTTCAACATGAAACTGCCCGCGTTGCGCCACCGTGGAGTGCGCAACAGTTGTGGATCGTATCCGTATCTTAGTCTAGGCAGATACAGCATCTGCAATGGAGGTAGTAGTGAACATCATCCTGTGGATCATCTTTGGTGCTCTCGCCGGCTGGATCGCAAGCATGGTCATGGGGCGAAACGCACAGATGGGCGCGCTGGCCAACATCGTCGTCGGCATCGTCGGCGCCCTGATCGGAGGCTTCATCATGAACGCCTTCGGCGCCCAGGGGGTCACCGGCTTCAACCTGACCAGCCTGATTGTCGCCATTATTGGCGCAATCGTCCTGCTCTTTGTCGTCGGGTTGTTCCGGCGGGCCTGATCGCCAAATTCTAGATCCAATCATATACATCCAACAAAGAGCCGTGCACCTCAGGTGCACGGCTCTTTGTGCTCACAGAGCGATCGATTGGCGTAACAGCGGTTGACAGATTTCGTTCCATTTGATAGAAGCGGAAACGACAAAGCGAAATTGACCCGGCGAATATACACATTTTGCGGAGGTAGATCATGAATATCCTTTTGTGGATCGTAGACAGGATTTTCGGAAGGAAGCCGAAATGGGTGCCAGTCCCGATCGACAGGAAGTCGCACAGACGGACAATCAAATCGCAGAAATAAAGACGCCTGTGCCTTTGCCATGCAGTATCGGGGGCGCTCTCCTTCCAGATGACCTAAAATGAGGAAATTACTCTCGAACCTGCCAAATATCCTTAAACTCACCTACCAGGGATGGAAGGAGGACCGCGCCTCCCGCCTGTCCGCTGCACTTGCCTATTACACGATTTTCTCGCTGGCGCCGCTACTGGTGATCGTGATCGCCTTCACGGGGCTGATCTGGGAAGCAGACGCGGTCCGGACACAGATCCTGAACCAGATTCAGGGTCTGGTAGGGGCAGAGGGCGCGGAGTTCGTCGGTAATCTGATCGCCCGCACGGGTACTCCGGCCGAAGATTTATTTGCTACAATTATTGGGATCATTACGCTGCTGGTTGGTGCTTTAGGGGTTTTCAATGAGCTGCATAACTCTCTCAACATTATCTGGGAAGTTAAAGAGGAAGAGTCGAAAGGTTTTCTGCAAGCGGTCAAGAAGGTGGTAATCGACCGTCTGCTTTCATTCACAATGATCCTGGGCATCGGGTTCCTCCTGCTCGTTTCACTCGTCATCAGCGCCGGGCTTTCTGCAACGGAAGAGACAATCGGGAATGCTTTTCCTCTCTCAGAATTTATTATGCAGATTGTGAATCTGATCATATCGATTGGAGCGATTACGGTCTTGTTTGCACTTATCTTTAAATTTCTTCCTGACGCCGAGATCGCCTGGCGCGACGTCTGGCTGGGAGCATTTGTGACTGCCCTGCTCTTCTCCATCGGCAAGACAGCCATTGGGATTTATCTGGGGAATAGCGCTGTCGCTTCCTCCTTCGGTGCGGCGGGCTCCCTGATCCTTTTATTGCTCTGGGTTTACTATTCGGCCCAGATCCTCTTCTTCGGTGCGGAGTTCACGCAGGTCTACGCCAACAAATACGGGTCGAAAATTGTCCCCCAGGATGAAAAAGAGACCCCGCAGCCGGAATCGAAAGGCGCCCGGGAGGTGAGGCCGCGACCGGCCCAGCCCGCCCCCGCGGCGGTCCTGGAGCGGGAAAGCCGGCTGGAGCGTGAAAACCGCCAGACCGGCCGTTTCCTGTTGGGATTAATGGTCGCTTC
>DASTFG010000221.1:0-7814 GCA_035708785.1 Anaerolineales bacterium | reverse complement strand
ATCCACGACGATGTGTCTTGCAACTGCCAATCCACAGGCGGCTGCAAACGATGGATGTGATCGCGCCATATAGGTAAACGCGCGGAGCGCTCGATGGCCTGTACCCAGACGCAGGGCCAGTCCGGATACACTTCGCAATTGCCATTGGCGCGGACTCCGCCGCACGGCCCGTTGCGTAGATTTTTCGGGCAGCGCATGGGGCAGGTGAGCCCGGTTGAGTGGAGAATACATTGGCCGCACATCCGGCAATCGAACAGAACCTCCTTGCTGATTTTTTCCATCGGCAGGAGAATGCGTTCAAGCACTCTGGTAGCAGTCGAATTCTCTGAAATCAAATTCATCCTGTTTCGTGATCGATCGTTATCAGCAAATCCTTCTACGTGACATAGTAACCCAGTCGTTCTGAGATGATCTTTGCTGCTCGGACAATTGCCGCCCGGTATTCCGTTTGCGAACGCCGAAAACGGTAGGCCGGGATAGACATACTGATGGCTGCAATCACTCGACCTGTATAGTTATAAATGGGTGCGCCGACACAACATAAATCGAGCAGAATTTCCTCCATGTCATAGGCATACCCTTGTTTGCGGATCTTGGCCAGCGCTTGCAACAGCTCTTCTTCATCGGTAATCGTATTTTCAGTGAAACGCGGCAACCCTGTGGTCTGAATGATGCGTTTGACCTCCTCTTCAGAGCTGTAGGCCAGTAATACCTTTCCAAGTGCAGAGCAGTGCGCATACAGGCGTGCACCTAACGAGGTGAGCTCCACGCGGACGGCCTGCCTGCCCTCGAGTTTATCCACGTATACCGCCTGTGTGTCATCCAGCACGGCAAGATGAATCGTCTCCTGGTATTGCGCGGCCAGTTCTTCCATGACGGGATGGGCTTCCTTGCGAAGTTCAGTCGTGGCAAGCAGAGTCTCGCTCAATGTGACGAGGCGCCAGCCAAGCCGGTAGCGGTTTTCTTCGGTCCGGTTCAAAAAACCCAGTTTGGCAAGAGAAGACATGAGATCATGCGCGCTGGATTTGGCGATCTTGAGCTTTGTCGCGGCTTCGCGTACTCCCCACTCCGTGTGATCCCGATCGAAAAGCGCCAGCAATTCACCTGCTTTTTGCAAGGTCTGCAACATCTCTTATTCGCTCGATGCCTTGGATGAACGGGCGATGCCCTGCAGAATTTCGGCTCCGAGGTTGGCGGCTGAAAGTCCGCGAAACAGGAAGACGAGATTAACTACCGCGCTTAATTCTTCGAAGGTTGCGCCGGCGCGATAAGCAGCGAGTGCATGCAGTTTTGCGGCATCCTGGAGGTTTGTGAGCAGGATGGCAAACAGCATCAACTGGGCTGTCTTTGTGTCGAAGCAATCGGGATACATGCAGTGCCGGCGGAGCGCCTCCTGCATGGTCAAAAGTTCAGGATCCAGGCGCGCAAGTAAATCGGTGCGTGCCTGGATCCGAGGCGGCACAAAGCCGAGCAGCTCAACATAAAAATCACGATATTCTTCTACCTGTTCATCGGAGATTTTTCGTTCAGGGAGCGGGGCAGACGAGGAAGGTTCGGTCATAGAGCCTCCAGTAGAAACAGTATGGCACAGGCCCAGTATATAGACAAGTGCCTTGTCCGATTATATCGGACAGTGTTCTGACCGATGGAAAGTATAGCCGTCTTGTCTTCGATCTGAGTTATCGTCGATCAAGACGGTGCTCCGCGAATTGTGGTGAAAGAAACAGGGCAAATTCCCGCATGCTATAATCGACGAGAGCTTAGGCGTATTTCTATGTTTCCCGCTGCACCTTAAGGGTAAACGTGGTACAACTTCTCACGACCAAACTCTTCATTCCTTCCGCTAAACCGGAACTCGTTCCCCGTCCTCGCCTGATCGAACGGCTGAACCAGGCACTCACTGCAGGCCGCACGCCAGGCGTTACGCTCATCTCTGCCCCCGCCGGCTTTGGAAAGACGACGCTGGTCAGCGAATGGGTAGCCGGTTGTGATCGACCGGTCGCCTGGCTGTCGCTGGACAAAGGGGATAACGACACTGCACGTTTTCTAACCTATCTCGTCGGTGCTTTGCGCAAGATTAAATCGAATATCGGTGAGGGCGTACTGGCTGTGCTCCAAGTACCGCAGCCACCACCCGCCGAATCGATCCTGACAGAACTGCTTAACGACATCACCACCATCCCGGACGATTTTATCCTCATCCTGGACGACTACCACGTGATCGCCGCCAAGCTGGTGGACCAGGCGCTGACCTTTCTGCTCGAGTATCAGCCGCCGCAGATGCATCTGGTCATCGCCACCCGGGAGGATCCGGATCTGCCTCTGGCCCGCCTGCGCGGCCGTGGCCAATTGACCGAGCTGCGCGCGGCCGACTTGCGTTTCACGCTTTCTGAAGCTGCCGAATTTCTCAACCAGGTGATGAGGCTTAACCTCTCGGCAGAAGATATCGCTGCTCTGGAAAATCGCACCGAAGGCTGGGTTGCAGGATTGCAATTAGCCGCGCTTTCCATACAAGGGCAAAAAGATACTGCCAGCTTCATCCAATCCTTCACGGGCAGCCATCGCTTCGTGATGGATTATCTCGTTGAGGAAGTTCTGCATCGACAGCCCGAAAACATCCAGGCGTTCCTGTTGCATACATCCATCCTCAACCGGCTGTGCGGTCCACTTTGTGATGCTGTTCTACTCGACCCGTCTATTCCCGGGCAGGAAACGCTGCAATATCTCGAACGCGCCAACCTGTTCCTCATCTCGCTGGACAACGAGCGGCGCTGGTACCGCTATCACCACCTCTTTGCCGATCTTCTGCGGCAGCGGCTGCTTCATAATAGCATCGCTGCCGCGACAGGAGATACGGAAGGTTTCGTGAACGAACTACACGTCCGCGCCAGCCAATGGTATGAAGACAACGGCCTGCAGATCGAAGCATTTCAGCATGCGGCGGCTGCCAATGATATCGAGCGGGCCGAGCGGCTGATCGATGGAAAGGGCATACCCTTTCATTTTAGTGGCGGGGTGACTCCGCTCCTGGAGTGGCTTGAGTCGCTGCCGGCGACAGTGAAGAACGCCAGGCCCTCCCTGTGGTGGAGGCATGCTGCATTGCTGCTGATCAATGGACAAACAGCGGGCGTTCAGGAGAATCTACAGGCTGCTGATGCCGCTATAACTGCCAAGCTGCAAGGCACCGAGCCGGATGACGAGACTCGGAATCTGATCGGGCAAATCGCTGCTGCCAGGGCTACGCTGGCTCTGACCCGGTACGGTGTCGAAACCATGCTTACGCAGTCCCGTCGCGCCCTGGAGAATCTGCGCACCAACACAATGTTTACCCGCGCGACCGCGAACTGGACGCTGGGGTATGCCTATCTCCTTCAGGGAAACCGCGTCGCCGCCCGAGGGGCACTCACGGAAGCCATATCGATCAGCCAGGCATCCGGGGCCACCTTCACGCTGATCCTGGCGACGATTGGCCTGGGCAACTTACAGGAATTAGACAACCAGCTCTATCAGGCGGCCGAGATCTATCGGCGCATCCTGCACCTGGCCGGCGATCGACCGCAACAGATTATCAACGAAGTGCATCTTGGCTTGGCCCGAATATCCTACGAATGGAACGATCTCGATGGCGCTGAGCAATACGTGCAACAGAGCCTGCACCTGGCGCGCCAGTATGAAAGTTTTATCGACAGATTCATTATCGGGGAGGTATTTCTTGCCCGCTTGAAACTTGCCCGGGGAGATGTGGCCGAGGCCGCCTCTATTTTGGCGAAAGCTGAGCAGTCCGTCCGCCAGCATAACTTCGTGCACCGCAGGGCTGAAGTGGCTGCCGCCCAGGTACTGACGTTGCTGCGCCAGGGTAATCTGGTCGTGGCCGCTCATGTGGCGCAGGAACATAGACTCCCCTTGAGTCAGGCGCGGGTACACCTGGCTCAGGGAGACGCGTCCGCAGCGTTGGCGGTGCTGGAGTCCTATCGACAGCAGGTGGAGGCAAAGGGCTGGGAGGATGAACGGCTTAGGGTCCTGATCCTGGAGGCAGTCGCTCACCATGCGCAGGGAGAAAAGGACGCGGCCCTGCAAGTCCTGGGCGATGCTCTGGCGCTGGCTGAGCCGGGCGGCTTCATCCGGTCCTTTCTCGACGAGGGCCTGCCGATGGCTCAACTGTTGTCCGAAGCGTCGGCGCAGGGGATCATGCCAGACTACGCAGGGAAGCTGCTGGCTGCGTTTGATGCTGAGAGGCAGAAGCTCAAGGACACATCACCTCCCGCTGCTCAGCCGCTTATCGAGCCACTGAGCCAGCGCGAGCTGGAGGTTCTCCAGCTCATTGCCCAGGGACTCTCCAACGATGAGATTGGCAAACGGCTTTTCCTCGCCCTGGATACCGTCAAAGGTCACAACCGCCGAATTTATGACAAACTCCAGGTGCAAAGACGCACGGAAGCTGTCGCCCGAGCCCGCGAGCTGGGTTTGTTATAAGCGTAAGCAAGCGTACTCCCTCGTATTTTTCTCTCCTCGACTCAAAACAACACTTCTAACCAACACCAAAGTGTCTGTACAGCGACAGTGTGGGTGGGTATATTCCCCGTACATTGAGCAAGAGAGGATTCTCATGGAGATTTACGAAGCAATCTACACGACCCGCGCGATGCGGCGGCTGAAGCCTGACCCCATCCCTTACGATGTGCAGGCTCGCATCCTGGATGCTGCCATTCGCGCACCCCATATTGGAGAAGGGTGGCGTTTCATCCTGGTAGACGACCCGGCGATCAAGTCTCAGCTCGCGCCGCTCTACCGGCAGGGATTTGAGCGCATGATCGGCGGGGCACCCGAAGAGGTGTTCGCCGGCGTGATGAAGGCTGATACACCGATGGGACGGACCGTTCGATCGGGCCTTCACCTGGTCAATCATTTTGCCGATGTCCCGCTATTGCTGATCGGATTCGGGCGCACCAAAGAGGGCGCAGGTATCTACCCTGCGCTCCAGAATGCCATGCTGGCAGCCCGCGCCGAAGGAATCGGCTCCACCCTGACAGGCTTCCTGCAGACTTACTTTGCGAATGAGGTGATGGAGACCCTGGGCGTGCCGAAGGATGCGGGTTGGTACATGCACGGGGTCGTTCCAATGGGCTATCCCCTTGGTAAGTGGGGGGTCGGTGCCCGCAAACCGGTCCACGAAGTCGCCGCGCGCAATAGCTGGGAGGGTGACCTGGGCTTTACTGTGCCGGAGCCATTATGGCCGAAGTGATTGATTCGAGTTGGTCACCGATCTATCAGATCAGGATCCAGGGCCATCTGAACCCTCAATGGACCGATTGGTTTGGGGGGCTGGCCATCACACTGGAAGAGAACGGCGATACGCTTCTGACCGGTCCAGTGCTCGACCAGGCCGCGTTGCATGGATTGCTCAAGAAAGTACGTGATTTGGGAATGCCATTGGTCTCGGTCAATCGTGTTGAACCCTGTCCCGAGCGCAATCGAGGGGCCGACCAGGCAGATGCACCACATATCGAGCCATAAATTGGAGAAAGACGTACTTTCTCTGCTCATGTCCTTCTCGGCCCTGGTGCTGGGCGTGACGTTGTACGCGCTCACCCGCAATCAAGGGCCTGCGCTCCCCATGGTGGCGCTGGTCTGCCGCATCCTTGAAGCCGTCCACGTTGGCGAGTTGGCGATCTTTTTCGTTGTGGGCAGCACGATCTTTTCCTGGCTGCTCTTGCGCGGGCGGATGATCCCTGTCTGGCTGGCATGGCTTGGCGTAATTGCGTCGGCCCTGCTGGTCGTGGTCCTTTCCCTGCAGGTCGGCGGGCTGTTCGGAGGCCCCATGGCGTGGTCGGACTCGATGACGTGGATCGTGTGGCTGCCCGCGCTGCTGTTTGAGATCGTGCTGGCGCTGTGGCTGCTTATTAAAGGCGTCGCTATGCCGGCCGGCCGCAACGTCGCCGCCCCCGCGGACCTACCGCTATGACGGAAATGAAGCTACTACACACACTTTCGGAGGCATTCAAATGACAAACTATACCGCTAAAACATCCCCTCTTTTTACTGCCAGGCTCGCAGGGTTCCTGTACCTATTGGTGGTTCCACTCGGTATCTTCGGTTCTCTGTATGTTCCCTCCCGTCTGATTGTATCCGGCGATGCCGCAGTAACAGCTAACAATCTCATGGCCTCTGAAACGCTATTCCGTCTGGCCATTGTCAGCGACCTGCTCGCCCCGCTCGTCTTGATATTTGTGGTTCTATTTTTATATAAATTACTCAAACCCGTTGACAAAAACATGGCTTGGCTTATGGTCATATTCCTTCTGCTGGGTGTGCCCATCGCTCTGCTGAGCAAAGCCAATCAATTTATCGCGCTGCAACTTTTGAGCGGTGCGGATTACCTGACCGTATTCACACAGGAGCAGCTGCAAGCTCTGGCGCTCTTGTTTCTCCGCCTGCACGATCGCGCAGGGACGATTGCCGCAATCTTTTGGGGACTCTGGCTTTTTCCCATGGGTTATTTGGTTTTCCAGTCTGGTTTCTTTCCCAGAATTCTTGGTATCCTGTTGATGATTGCCTGCTTTGGGTATGTAATCAACAGTTTCTCGATATTTCTCGGCTACACCGTGAACGTCGGTCTCCTTGCGGCTCTCGGAGAGGTGTTATTCATCTTGTGGCTTTTGATCAAAGGCGTCGACGCGGAGCAGTGGAAAAAGCGGGCCCTTGAAGCTGCCTGACCGAATGTACGCGAACGGAATAAGGAGCGCTCCTCGATGATACTGCTGCATATTATAGGCGGATTAATCGGACTAACTTCGGGCGCGGTTGCTTTTAGTGTTTTTGTTGATGTTCTATTGGCTGGCGCGCGTCTTGTTCACACAGTGGCATCCTACCGCATGGTTATAGGTTGCAGCAAACCGCATAAAATCATGCAATCGTATTGTCCAATTATCGTATATTCTATAAATGACCAAAATAAAGGAGTTTTGTAAAGATGCTCATGAAAGCGATTCGATACCAGAAATATGGCTCCCCGGATGTTCTGCAGATGGAAGAGGTGGAAATCCCTGTTCCCAAGGAAAATCAAGTCCTGATCAAAATTCATGCCTCGTCGATCAACGCGGCGGATTACCACATGAGGCGGGCCAAGCCAGTCCTGATTCGTCCGATGATCGGAGGGCTGCTCCGACCAAAAGACCCGCGCCTCGGGTCTGACGTCGCCGGGCGGGTCGAAGCGGTTGGTGCAAACGTAAAACAGTTCCGGCCGGGGGATGAGGTGTTCGGTTTTACAAGTGGCGCGTTTGCGGAGTATGCCTGTTCTCGTGAAGGTGCAGTGGCCATGAAGCCCGCCAACATCTCCTTCGAAGAAGCCGCGGCCGTGCCGGTAGGGGCGATCACGGCACTGCAGGGTCTTCGCGACGCTGTGGGGGTCCGGCCCGGGCAGAAGGTTTTGATCCAGGGCGCCTCGGGCAGCGTCGGAATTTTTGCCGTGCAGCTTGCCAAGGTCTTTGGTGCTGAAGTGACTGCGGTATGCAGCACGCGCAATCTGGACATGGCGCGCTGCCTTGGGGCCGACCATGTCATTGATTACACCAGGGAAGATTTCACCCGAAGCGGACAGCACTACGATGTGATTTTTGCCGTGAATGGATATCACTCGCTTCTGGCTTATCAAAGGGCACTGAAGCCTCAGGGGATTTATGTCTGCGCCGGAGGTACAATGCCTCAGATTTTCGAGGCCCTGCTTGTGGGATCGTTGATATCAAGAATGGTAGGCAAGAAAATGCGCAGCATGGGCATCGCGAAAGTCAACCAGGAAGACTTGATCAATCTGGGAG
>DASTFG010000220.1:0-4623 GCA_035708785.1 Anaerolineales bacterium | reverse complement strand
CCCGCCAACTACAAGAGCAATCGCCGTCAGTATTAATGAAATACTTGCCAGATTTCTCGTTGCGGCATTCCCAAAAAGCCTCGAGAATGCCCACGCGCCAGCAGGCCAGGTCATCCCGGGCTGAAGTTCAAAGAACTTTTGGCTGTGTCCGAAGTACAGCAGATGAACCAGGCCGTGCAGGATGATGAATACACCAAACATGAATCTCAGCATCGACTTTCTCCTTTCATGCATGAGGTTGGATCGTTCCATGGCAATGCCTCCGCCCTTCAAAAGCGGATTTATCCAGATGATCTTCGGTGGTTCTGGTAGATTTACAACGAAAGCGGTTTTAATTCGTGGTCACTTGAGAACAGTTAAACCTGTAATCATTGTAGCAATTTTTGAATCGAGCTTTGGTGATATTTGACACCAATGCTCTGGTGAAGTTTGTCCCATTCCATGAAGCACTGAGTAATAAAAAACTCCCGCCGGCCTTCGCCAACGGGAGCCTCTAATTCTCTAATCTCCAGTCTCCACTTTTTGTTCTCCATACAACTTCCGATGCACCACGCTCAACGCGCGCACCTGCTCCGCGGCGTGATAGGATGACCTCACCAGCGGATTCGACTCCACCCACTTAAATCCGATCGAGTAGCCATATTCGCGCAGTTCGGCAAATTCTTCCATCGTGTAATAGCGCGAGATGGGCATATGCTTCTTGCTCGGCTGCAGATACTGGCCGATCGTCAGGATGTCCACACCCCACGAGCGCTGGTCGCGCATCACGGCTTTGACCTCGTCCAGCTCTTCCCCCAGCCCCACCATGATGCCCGACTTGGTCAGCACATCGGGGTCGAGTTTCTTGGCGTTGGATAGGGTCGCGGCGGCCCACTCATAATTATCCTGCGGCTGGACAGTCTTGAACAAGCGCGGCACGGTCTCCACGTTGTGGTTCAAGATTTCGGGGCGGGCTTCCATGACGATCTTCAGAGCTTCCAGGGAACCCTTGAAATCCGGGATTAAGACCTCGATGGAACAGCCCGGCAGCAGCTCGCGGATCCGGCGGATGACCATGGCGAAGATCGGCGCGCCCCCATCCCGGCGCTCGTCGCGATTCACGGAGGTGATGACCGCATGCTTCAGGTCCATAGCTTTCACGGCCTGGGCCACGCGCTCGGCTTCGCCCCAGTCCATCAGTGCCGGTTTGCCGTGTTTGATATCGCAGAAGGCGCAGGTCCGTGTGCAAACGTCCCCGAGCATCAAAAATGTCGCAGTGCCACTCCCCCAGCACTCCCCCAGATTGGGACACATAGCCTCTTCACAGACCGTGTGCAATTCCTTCTTGCGCATGAGTCCATGCAGCCACTCATACGTCTCGCCGGAAGGGGCGCGCACCTTGATCCACTCCGGGCGGCGGAGTGGGCGGATATCCGTTTCGGGGATGACCCGGTCTCTGGTAGGGGTAACAGGCATAAGGTCCTTGTTATTTTATTTTTTTGACTTGCAGTCGCAAACCCTTAATTCCGACGACTTCCACTCGATCTCCCTTACCGATCGCTTCGGACTCGTCAACCGCCTCCGCCGTCCAGAGCTCGGATCCGACCTGGACCTGCCCCCCGCTTCCGTACACCATCGATCTGGCCGTTCCCGTTTTCCCAACGAAGGATTCGCTGCCGGAGGTGATCGGCACATGCAGAGCGCGCAAGGCAAACATCAGGATCACCATGAACAACAGGCCGATCGTAAACCCTGTCGCAACCACCAGCGGAACGGAGACGCGCTGGAACTGGGGAACACCCGGCGAGTTGAACAAAACCAATGCACCGATAATAAAGGACGCAACGCCTGCCGTGGTCAAGGCGCCATGCGTCGGCGCTTTGATATCGAGGATAAAAAGAACGAAGGCCATGATCAGGAAGATAATACCGAACCAGTTGACCGGCAGCACGCCCATGCCATAGACCGCCAGGGTAAGACATACCGCTCCGAGAAACCCTGCCACCCAGCCGCCGGGGCTGGAGATCTCGATCAGGATGGCCTGCACGCCAATGGCAAGCAAAATGAAGGCAATGTTCGGGTCGGTCAATGTGAGCAGGAACTGCTCGATGAAACTCATGTTGAGCAGATCCGTTTCCACCCCTGCTGTGCTGATCGTTCGCGACTCACCGTTCAACTGGACGGTAAAGCCATCCAGTGCCTGCAAAAGGTCTTCGAGGTCATCGGCGACGAAATCGATCAATCCCGCCTCGAGCGCCTCACTGGCCGTGACGGCTTTGGCCTCGTCGATCATTGCTTCGGCGAGCTGCTGGGCCTCTTCGCCGCGTGGTTCCACAAGCGGACGGATCGCGGCTTTGATGATCTCCTTTGCTTTCGTCTCCGCAGTTGAGTTGAGATTTTCCCCCGAGCCGCTGATCGGGCTGGAGGCACCAATGGATGTCTCAGGCGCCATGGCAGAGGCATGCCCTGCCATCGTGATCATGGCGCCAGCGCTCCCGGCAATTGCGTTCCTGGGTGCCACATAGACAACGACCGGCACATCGCTGGCGCGGATCTCCTGGATGATCTTGAGCATCGTATCCACGCTTCCGCCCGGCGTGTTCAGCTGGATGACCAGTAAATCGGCGCCGCGCTGGTCCGCGACTTTGATGCCGCGCTTGATGTACTCAAGCATGGGCGGCATGATCGGCCCGTCGGCCGTCATCACGAGCGCGCGCGGCTCATCACTTTGAGCCTGCGCGACCGAGGCAAACATGGCCATGCCGAGCAGGATGAAAATGAATGCGAAACGGATGTACTTCGTCACTTGTTCCATGTTACGGGATTATTATAATAGCTAAGGAGAGAATTATGGCCGAGACTCAGAAAACCTTCACTTTACGAGCCGTAATCCAGGTAGCGCTGATCGTCTTCGTTGTGCCTTTCCTTCCCATGATCATTTCCGGCCAGTGGAGATGGTGGGAGGCCTGGGCGTATGCCGGTCTCAGCATACTGGGCTTCGTGCTCAGCCGGGTAATGGCAATGCGTCGTCACCCCGACCTGCTGGCCGAGCGCGCCCGGTCGATGGAAATGGAAAATGCAAAACCGTGGGACAAAATCCTCGCGCCCGTGCTCGCTTTAGGCGCGATTCTTATATTGATCGTTGCCGGGCTGGACCGGCTCTTCGGCTGGTCACCTTCCTTTACGATAAGCGTTAAGCTCATTTCACTCATCGTGATCATCCTTGGATACTCTTTGGGATCGTGGGCGCTCGTGGAAAACCGTTTCTTCTCCGGCGTCGTGCGAATCCAAACGGACCGTGGTCATCAAGTCATTGCATCGGGACCTTATCATTTCATCCGGCATCCCGGCTATGCGGGTGCTCTCTGGGTCTATCTTGCCACGCCTGCCTTGCTTGATTCGGTCTGGGCATTCATGCCAGCCCTATTATTGGCTGGCATTCTGATCCTGCGCACGGCACTGGAAGACCGGACGTTACAAGGAGAGCTGCCAGGTTATAAGGAGTATGCCAGGAGCACGAGATTCCGGCTGATACCTGGCGTATGGTGAAATCAGGGAGGCGGCCTCACAACGCCGCCTTTTCATTCTCACGCCAGCGCAAGATAGATGGTGCGAATGCTCAAAATAATGATCAGCATTCCGACCATGATCATCAGCACTTTGATGGGCAGGATTCTGGTCATGCGTGCCGCGAGAGGGGCAGCGATGGCACCACCAATCAACAGCCCCAGAATGATCTGCCAGTATTGAGAAAAACTTAAGGTCAACACGAAGGTCACGGACTCGGCAAACGTCACAAAGAACTCCGAGAAGTTGACCGAGCCGATGGTCAGGCGCGGATTCTTGCCGCGGGCCACCAGTGTCGTTGTCACAACCGGGCCCCACCCGCCACCGCCGATCGAATCGAAGAACCCGCCGACCAGGCCCAGCGCGCTGACGCGGGCGGTATATTCGCCCGCCCCTTTGCGTTCCTTTTGGTTGAAGGCTTTGACCAGGATGACAACACCCATGATGAGCAGATAGGCAGAGATATAGGGCTTGAGGAGATTGCCGTCGATCGATGTGAGCAGATAAGCTCCCGCCACCCCTCCTACCACACCGGGGATCAGCAAACGCTTGACCAGCCTCCAATCGATGTTCCCTAACCGCCAGTGCGAAAACCCCGATACACCTGTCGTCACCACCTCCGCCATATGCACGCTCGCACTGGCCGCCGCCGGGGGAATGCCGACGCTCAGCAAAAACGTGTTCGAGCTGACACCGTATGCCATGCCCAGCGCGCCGTCGATGACCTGGGCCAGAAAACCCACCAGAACATAGAGAAAAATCGTGAGATCCATCTTCGAGCCTCTCCTTGTAAATAATTTGAAGAGCATTTTCCACTTTTCTGCTCTATTTTCTCTCGTTGGCTAGAAAGTCTATGGATTTACTATACTTTTTCGGTAAAGAAAACCGCGCCAGCGAGGCGCTCTTTTGAGTGTATGTTAACGCAGGCCTAACGGCTGGGTAGCTTCCTGTTTGGGAGATTTTGTCGTTTCAGCACGTCGGCCAGGGATGTATTGTCCAGGATATTCGCAATGGCATTGCGCACATCGCCCATCACCAGCCGCAGCCCGCAACGCTCCTCATCCGGACAGCCGCATG
>DASTFG010000219.1:0-3731 GCA_035708785.1 Anaerolineales bacterium | reverse complement strand
GACCTGCAAACCGGATGCAACCCTGGGCCAGGTGGCTGTTCTTCTGAACCAGCATCGCGTCCATGCCCTGATCGTTACAGACCGCACTGGGCGCGCCCTGGGCATCATCTCGGATTTTGACCTGCTCGCCGGCGAATGGCTGTCCTCGGACTCCGAAAGCCTCGCGACCATGCGGAGTCTGACCGCCTCCGACCTGATGTCTCATCCCGTTGATTCCGTCGAAGCGGATGTTCTCCTCTCTGAGGCCGTGAACCAGCTCATCGACAAGGAGATCAGCCGCCTGCTCGTGACAGAGAACGGTAAGCCGGTGGGGGTGATCTCGCTATCTGATTTTGTCGCCAGCCTTGCCCAGCAAGAAAAACCCCGCCGGGAGGTGGTCGGGGATGTGATGTCGGATGCGATTCTCGTCTGCCGCGGGAAGACGCCCATCCTCTCCGCAGCGCGCGCGATGACCTCGGCCGGTTGGCGCTCTGTGCTCGTCGTCGATGCAAGAGGGAAAACCCTGGGAGTCGTCAGCGGGTGGGACTTATTGCCCTTCGTCAAGAACGGACTGGACGAGAACTTGGTCGTGCGGGATATCATGCATCCCGCGCTGACTATCGATATCAATGCCAGCCTTCGGGAGGCCGCGGACATGATGATCAAGAATCACCATCATCGCCTGGTGGTCATCGATCAAGATGACCCGGATGCCTTCCCTCTGGGCGCGATCTCCTCATTCGATATCGTGGCCCGCATGGCGCATCCCAAGTCAGCCTGGCAAACTGCAACGTAGCAGAACTTGAGGCAACTTTCGTCCTGAGCGATCGTCGAAGGACGCTGTAATGAAAAAAGCTTTCCATATGCTGCCCTTCGACTGCGCCTTCCTTCGGTCGGCGCTCGGCTCCCCCTTCGGGGACTTCGCAGGGCGAACATCAAGGAGTCACACATGGCAGAACTGCCATCGCAGGCACAAGTAGTGATCATCGGCGGAGGCGTAGGCGGGGCCAGCATCGCCTACCATCTCGCACTCATGGGCTGGAAGGATGTCATCCTGCTCGAGCGCCACGAGCTGACGGCAGGATCGACCTGGCATTCGGCAGGTCTGGTAGGCCAGATGCGCTCGGATGCAAACCTGACCCGCATGATGCATTACAGCACTGACCTGTATCGCCGGCTCAAACAGGAGACCGGCGTGGATACCTCCTGGCGTGAGGTCGGCGGTATCCGCCTGGCATCCTCTGCCGAGCGGCTGGAGGAGACAAAGCGCCTGGTCGGCATGGCGCGCTCGTTCGGCGTGCCGATGGAACTGATCTCACCCAAAGAGGCGCAGGCGAAATTTCCGCTGATGATCATCGACGGCGTGGTCGGCGCAGCCTTTACGCCGAACGATGGCAGCATCGATCCAACGGGCCTCACCAACGCCCTGGCCGCGGGCGCAAAGAGTCGCGGCGCCAGGATTTGCACGAACACCAATGTCGAAAAGATCAACCTGAAGAATGGTCGCGTCAGCGAAGTGGTGACGGATCGCGGCACGATCCAGACCGAGATCGTAGTAAACGCCGCGGGCATGTGGGGGCGCGAAATCGGCAGGATGGTCGGCTTGAATCTCCCCGTTATCCCGATGGCCCACCTCTACATCATGACGAAGCCGATCGAAGGTGTGACACATGAGTTCCCGAACCTGCGCGACCCGGACCTGCTGGTCTACTGGCGTGAGGAAGTCGGCGGACTGGTCACCGGCGGCTATGAGCGCCAGCCCGCAACTTTTGGCATGAACGGTATCCCGAAGGATTTCAAATTCCAGCTGCTGGCGCCGGACTGGGAACGCTTTACGCCCCTGATGGAAAACTCCATCCGGCGCGTGCCTGCGATCGAGAACGCCGAAGTTGTCCGGCTGTTGAACGGGCCTGAGGGCTTTACCCCTGACGGTGAATTCCTGCTCGGACCGACCTCCGTCAAAGGTTTCTGGGTGGCCTGTGCCTTCTGCGCACATGGCCTTGCCGGCGCGGGCGGTATCGGCAAAGTCATGGCGGAGTGGATCATCGACGGCAGCCCCGAATGGGACATGTGGCGGCTCGACGTCCGGCGTTTCGGCCCGAACTACGACAGCCTGGATTATGCCGCCGCCCGCACGCTGGAGACTTACACACAATATTACGATATCCACTTTCCCGGCGAGGAGCGCATCTCTCGCCGCAACGTGCGCCTCTCCCCCACCTACTTCAGGCTGCGCGATCTGGGTTGTTCCTTCGGCGAAAAGATGGGCTGGGAACGCCCGAACTGGTTCAATCGTTACGAGGAAAAAGCGACGCACGGCCACGAACCCAGAGGCTGGGCGCGCCACAACTGGTCGCGCGCCATCGGATTTGAACACCTGATGACGCGGGAGACCGCGGGCCTGTTCGATGAAACATCGTTCAACAAGCTCGAACTGCGCGGCCCCGGCGCGTTGAAATTTCTAAACTATGTCTGCGCGAACAACATTGATCAGCCGGTTGGGACGGTCGTTTATACACAATGCCTGAACAAGCGCGGCGGCATCGAATGCGATTTCACGGTCACGCGGCTGGCGGAAGAGCGCTTCCTGATCATCACGGGCACGGCATTCGGCCAGCATGATATGTCCTGGCTTTCCTTGAACATGCCCGAGGATGGCTCGGTGACAATCGAAGATGTCGGCTCGTCCTATGCCTGTCTCGGGATGTGGGGGCCGAAAGCGCGGACGATCCTGGAAAAAGTCACGACGGATGATGTTTCCAACGCGGGGTTCCCCTATATGACCGCCAAACGCATCACGGTCGGGGATGTCCCGGTCCTCGCTTCGCGCGTGACGTACGTGGGCGAGCTTGGCTGGGAGTTCTACTGCCCGGCGGAGTATGGCCTGCGGCTGTGGGATACGCTCTGGGAAGCTGGCCGACCCGAGGGGATGGTGGCAGCGGGCTACAAAGCCATAGACACGCTACGGCTGGAAAAGGGTTATCGCTATTGGAGCAGTGAGATCTCCCCGGATTACACGCCTTATGAGGCGGGTCTGGGATTCGCGGTCAAACTGGATAAAGGTGACTTCATCGGCAGGGACGCCTTGCTGAAACAGAAGGAGAACGGCTTGACCCAAAAACTGTGCTGTATGACGGTTGCCGACGACCGCACCATCGCCCTTGGCAAGGAACCGATCCGTACTGGAGACCGGATCATCGGCTGGGTGGCCGCAGGCGGATTTGGCTATTCGGTAGGCAAAAGCATTGTGTATGCCTACCTGCCGATGGAGTGCGCCAGAGTCGGCACAAAGCTCAATATCGAGTTTTTTGGAGAGCAAGTGGACGCCGAGGTCGTTCAAGCGCCGCTCTGGGATCCCAAAGGGGAGAGGATCAGAGCCTGAACTCACGGGTATGATCCGGAGGCAGAAATGTCGTTTTTTTCAAGGAAGAAAACCAAGAAGATGACTCGCCTGTTCTTTGCCACGGACATCCATGGCTCTGAGCGCACCTACCGGAAATTCATCAATGCCGGTAAATTCTATGAGGCCAATGTCATCGTGATGGGCGGCGATATCCAGGGCAAGCTGCTGATCCCTATCATCAAGGAAGCCAACGGGCACTACCGCGCCACCCTGCAGGGGACCGTTCATAAAATCAGCAGCGAGGCTGAGCTGCAGCAGTTCCAGGACAAGATTGGCCTGCTGGGCTTTTACAGCCAGATCATGGACGAAGACCAGTACAAAGCTTTGGCAGAACAGCCGGAGGAAGTGG
>DASTFG010000218.1:0-7150 GCA_035708785.1 Anaerolineales bacterium | reverse complement strand
GAAGATCCTGGGCGGAGTACCTGTGCTGAAACCGCTTTCTGCCGGCGAAGTAAAGGCGCAGTCCGAGAAAGGCGTGGCGGTTTTGGACGTCCGGCATGGTAGGAAGTTCGCCGCCAGTCATATCCCCAGCTCGTACGGGATCCGCGTCGATGCGCCGCTCACAACCTGGGCGGGCTGGCTGATCCCATTCGGGAGCAGGCTTGTGCTCGTCGGGGAGGACACAGACCAAATCAGCGCGGCGACGAGGCAGCTGATCCGCATCGGTTATGATGACCTGGCCGGTTATCTGGAGGGCGGAATCGATCCGTGGGCGCGCGAA
Source organism: Anaerolineales bacterium (assembly GCA_035708785.1). Classification (GTDB taxonomy): domain Bacteria; phylum Chloroflexota; class Anaerolineae; order Anaerolineales; family Villigracilaceae; genus Defluviilinea. The sequence goes on along the minus strand of DASTFG010000218.1, from coordinate 6,831 downwards.
GGGTATCCGGTGGAGAACATCCCAAGTATGAGCGTCAAAGAACTGCGCGAACGGTTGGATTCGGTAAGGGCGGGTAGCGACCCGTCGCTCCTTCTCGTAGATGTGCGACAGCGTTCGGAGTGGGAGGAGGGACACATTCCGGGCGCGATCCATTTCGAGGCTGGGCGGATCGCCTGGGAGGAACTGCCCTTCCCGCAGGATAGACCATTAGGGATCCAGTGTGCCAGCGGCAACCGTTCGATGTCGGTCAGCTCGGTGCTGCGCCGGCGCGGTTACCACAACGTCATTCAGGTGGAGGGCGGGATCAACAAGTGGAAAAGGTACGGGTTCGAAATCACAAGAGACAATTGATCTCCTCTGGCCCATGAATATCCGCGAGGCGTTGCCACATTTTGACGTTCATTTTGCCGACCTGGATCAGTATATTCGGGAACTGGTCGAGGCCTATAAGACGGGGAAGATAAGATCGTGGGATGATCTGGCAGAACGCGTCAATGCCTACTTCACGCCCGAGCGAATGGAGGATATGGAAGCTCGAGCCTCAGGCTGGCGCAAAATGGCATCGTATAGGGAAGGCATGACTCTTGTTCACGTGATGTGCGTGTTCCTGGGGCTATATATGATGCCCGAGTTCCTGAGCATGACAAGGGAACAACAGCAAATCATGAAGTGGGTCATTTTGTTCCATGACATTGAAAAAGAACCTCAAGAGGGGAAAAGGGATCATGCTCATGCATTCCGTTCCGCAGTCGCCGCAGCCAGAATCCTGCCAAAGCTGGGCTTCCCCGTTACGGTCGAATATGATTCACTGATTGACGGATGGGCTGAATATACGCGCGCTGCCATTACAAAGGCTGAGGGCTCTCCCCACACGATACAAGACAATCGCAGACTGCCAGAGATTCTCGATGGCATTGAAAAAATGTTTGAGCCCAACTCGCCAGCCGCTTTGATTATCAAAACGATATTATTCCACTTATCATCGATTGATATGCTGGCCTGGCCAGCTCCCTCTCCGCTCACAGAGGAGGAAGTTAGCAGATATTTCAACGCTGATCTTGTGCTGCTTCTCAGGGCCATGAACCTGGGAGACAGCGAGGGGTGGAATATGTTCAATGCCTCGAGAGAACCCCTGCGGCAAGAGACGTTGAGGGCGTTTGAGAAAGTCGAGCAGTTGATCCATGACAAGGATGAAGTCATTTAGGAAATACTGGGCCATTTTTCAGATCACCCTGGTCAACAGTCTCGCCTATCCCGGCGAGCTGATCGGGCGCAGTCTGCTGATCGTCCCGTTCATGTGGATTTTCTACCAGTTATGGAAGGTCACATTCAACGCGGCCGGCGAAGAGGTGATCAACGGCATGACCCTCTACAGCACGATGTGGTATCTGATGATGGCAGAGACCATCGAGCTCAGCCGCCCCGCGCTGGCGCGCACGATTTCCGATAACGTGAAGGACGGCTCGATCGCCTATCTGCTGAGCAAGCCGTACAGTTTTCTGCTCTACCAGTTCAGCAACTCAATGGGAGAGACTCTCTTCCGCGCCCTGGTCAATGCCATCTTCGGCGGGATCGTCGTCTGGTGGCTCGTGGGGCCGCCGCCCGCGCCTATCGGATGGCTGTTCGCCTTTTTGGCCCTGTTCGGCACGTGGATCTTGAACTTCTGCATCACCTGCCTGATCGGCCTTTCGGCGTTTCTGGTCGAGGATGTCTCGCCGTTTCTGTGGATCTATCAGAAATTCATCTTTATTCTGGGGGGTTTTCTCATTCCGCTTGACTTCTACCCCGAGTGGCTGCAGGTCATTGCCAGGGCGCTGCCTTTCTCTGCCATGATCTACGGGCCCTCCAAGTTGTTCGTCGCACCAAGCGTTAGCTTTTTTGGCAATGTGATGCTGATGCAGTCATTGTGGATACTCGCCCTCGGCACAACTCTTATTATTTCTTATCGGCGCGGCGTGGCATATTTGACGGTGAATGGAGGTTAATAACATGAAAGAACTCAAATTCCTCTTTGCCGTCTGGCAGGCCAACCTGCAATCAGTGATGGAATACCGTATTTCCTTCCTGACGCAGGTTGTCGGCATGATGCTGAACAACTTCATCTACTTCGCGATCTGGATCATCTTTTTCGACCGGTTCAAGGAGGTGCGCGGCTGGGGCATCAGCGACATGTATATCACCTTCGGGGTGCTGGCCAGCGCATTCGGGCTGGTCGCGTTATTCTTCGGAAATGCATTCACGCTCAGTGAGATCATCAACCAGGGCCGCCTCGATTACTATCTCTCCCTACCACGCCCTGTGTTATTGCATACCGTTTCCAGCCGGATGATCTCGAGCGGGATGGGTGACTTTACCTACGGCTTCCTGAGTTACGCGCTATCGGGTCAAACCACATGGGATGGCTTCCTGCGCTTCCTGCTCGCCGTTCTGCTGGCGGCCACCGTTTTTGCATCGTTCCTCATTCTGGTCCAGAGCCTCGCGTTCTGGATGGGCGTGATCTCCAATCTCACCAACCTGGCCGTGAATGCGCTCATTACCTTTGGCATCTATCCGATCACGCTGTTCGATAACTATGCCAAGCTGATCCTGTTTACGGTGATCCCCGCCGCGTTCGTAGGGGCAGTGCCCGCGGAGTTCATCCGCGGATTTACCTGGCAGACGTTGGCGCAAATGCTCGCGGGGGCCGGGGTCTTTCTGCTGATCGCGGTAATCATTTTCCGGCTGGGGTTGCGGCGCTATGAATCGGGAAGCGCGATCCAGGTCGAGGTGTAGGGATTCGGCATGGACACACAGGCCCTCATTGAGTTCACACAGCGATTGGTCCGCCAGCCCAGCCCGAGCGGCGAGGAGCAGGCGGTCGTTCAGATCGTCGTCAACGAGATGAAGGCTCTCGGCTTCGACAGAATCCAGGTCGACGGCCATGGCTCGGCCGTCGGAATCATCGAGGGCAAGAGGCCCGGCAAAACAATTGTGTTCGACGCGCATTGTGACACCGTGGGCATCGCCCCCGGCTCCAGGTGGAGCCGGGATCCATTCGGCGGCGAGATCGTCGACGGTTACCTGTATGGGCGCGGCGCGGCGGACATGAAAGGCGCGCTGGCGGCGATGGTCTATGCCGCAGCGAGTATAGATAAGAGCAAGTCTTCCGGAAGGATCGTCATCTCCGCCTCCGTGATGGAGGAGGTCTTCGAGGGCGCCGCCCTGAAAAGCGTAATGGATGCATTCGATCCGGATTATGTGGTGATCGGGGAATCGAGCGACTTGAATCTCGTCCATGGCGGGCGCGGGCGCGCCGAAATCCATTTGGAAACGACCGGCAGGCCATCGCACTCCTCATCGCCCCACCTGGGCCTCAACGCGGTGCATCTGATGATGAAAGTCATCGAAGCTGTGGAGAGAATCGAGCTGGGCAGGCATCCCCGGCTGGGTCCGGCCATCCTGGCTCTCACCGACATTATTTCCGAGCCTTATCCGGGTTATTCGGTGATCCCCTCGCGCTGCAAGGCCACCTATGACCGCCGCCTATTGCTGAATGAAACGGCCAAAGAAGTGCTCGGTGCGATCACTTCCCTGCCCGAGCTCCGAGACATTCCCTTCCAGGCGATCATCGCCCAGGGAGAACACCGGGCCTATACAGGCGCGGTCGTACAAGGGACGAAGTTCTTCCCCGCCTGGGAGCTCGATGTGCAGCATCCCTTCGTGCAGGGTGCACTCGCAGGACTGCGCGCCGCTGGCCTCGACCCACAACTGTCATCTTATCGTTTTTGCACCAACGCGGCCTACAGCATCGGGATGGCGGGAGTGCCGACGATCGGCTTTGGCCCCGGAACGGAGGCAGACGCGCATGTCGTCGATGAGCGCCTCAGCCTCGAGTCCCTCGAAAAGGCCGCGCGCGGCTACCGGGGAATCATGGAAGCGGTTGGGAGCACGTGATTTTGAAGATATGCTACAGTATGTTATGTCACTCTGCCTGGGGCGAAGAATGACATCATCTTTTTTCTGGTATAATCTTTGCCCGTGACTGGTCCTGCCCGACGGTCCCCGCTGTGGGCATGGAGACCTGCGAAGTGCGGCGTTCGATTTGCCTAGCAAATCGTGCCGCCATCAACTAGAGAAAGGAAAGCATACGTCATGCCGCTCGCGAAAGAACTCAAGACCAAACTGATTACGGATTATCATCGCCACGAGGCGGATACCGGCTCCCCGGAAGTGCAGATCGCCCTTCTGACGGGCCGCATCCAGCAGTTGACCGATCATCTGCGTGCCAACAAAAAAGATGAATCCTGCCGGCGTGGACTGCTCAAGCTCGTCGGGCAGCGCCGCCGCATGTTGGCGTACCTGCGTCAGGTGGATTACCAGCGTTATCTGGCAGTCACCGAGAGCCTGAATCTGCGCCACAAGTAAGCCGAAACCCTAAAGGTCTTGATAACCTTTAGGGTTTTCCTATATTGTTATCGACCCGCAGTCAGGAATTGAATAGCGCGAATGACGCCCAGGCGTCATCCTCGCTCTTCAGTCCCTGACCAGGCGGGAACCAATCACAGGGTTACACATATATTTAGGCTGACTCTTAATCACCAGATTCGCTGAAGCGCGAAGAGGCCCTTCGTGCCTCTTTGCGCGTTCCATGCAGTTTCAGGCAGCCAGGTGGAGTGTAGCCCAACACAGGAGAGAAAATGAAACCTGAATCGAAAAAATATCCAGCCGCCATCGGAAACCATACCGCCACATTCGAGACCGGCAAGCTGGCTCATCTGGCCGGCGGTGCGGTGACCTTCGGCATCAGCGACGCGATCGTCTTTGCGGCTGCCACCATGGGTGGTGTGCGCGAGGGCATCGACTTCTTCCCACTGCAGGTGGAGTACGAGGAACGGCTGTACGCCGGCGGCAAGATCCCCGGCTCGTTCTTCCGGCGGGAGGGCCGCCCCGGCACAGAGGCCATTCTCACGGCGCGCCTCACGGACCGCCCGCTGCGTCCCCTCTTTCAAAATGGGATGCGCAATGAAGTGCAAGTCATCATGTTCTCGCTCTCGTCCGACGGCGTTAACCCGCTCGATGTCCTTGCCATCAATGCGGCCTCGGCCGCCATCATGATCTCGGACATCCCCTGGGGCGGCCCGGTTGGCGCTGTCCGTGTGGGCCGCGTCAACGGCGAGTTCGTGATCAACCCCACCTTTGCGGAGCTCGACACGTCCGACCTCGACCTGCGGATCGCCGGCACGCGCGATGCGATCCTGATGGTCGAATGCGGGGCCAATGAAATCCCCGAGGATGTGATGGTCGCAGCGCTGGAGCTGGGGCACAAAGCCATCCAGCCGCTGATCGATGCGCAGCTCAGGATGCAGTCGGAAGTGGGCAAGCCGAAACAAGAACCTACACTCAGTCTTCCAGACGCCGAAGTGCAAAAGAAGGTCTTCGAGCGCGCCAGCGGACCGATGAACGAGCTGCTCGATAAGCCGCTGACCAAGACGGAGTTCTATACCGGCATGACAAGCTTAAAAGACGAGGTCGTCGCCGAGATGGTCGGCGTGCCGACTCCTCTGAGCGAAGGGACGGCTGAAATTCTGTCACCGGTGACAGAGATGATGCCAGACCGACCGCCGCTGGCCGCGGTCCTGGAGGCCTTCGAACAGGCTGAGCAGCAGATCGTCCGCGAGCGGATCCTGAACCTCGGGAAACGTCCGGATGGGCGTACCCCGACCGATATCCGCCCGGTCTGGTGTGAGGTCGGCCTGTCGCCGCGCGCCCACGGCTCTGGCCTGTTCACGCGCGGCGAGACGCAGATCCTCTCGATCGCCACGCTTGGCACGCTGGGCGAGTCGCAGGAGCTGGATACCCTCAGCCCCACAGATACCAAGCGCTATATGCATCACTACAACTTCCCGCCGTACTCCACCGGCGAGGTCAAGCCTCTGCGCGGCCAGAGCCGGCGCGAGGTCGGGCATGGGGCGCTGGCAGAGCGCGCCCTCGAACCGGTCATACCGGCGGAAGAATCCTTCCCCTATAGCCTGCGTGTCGTCTCCGAAGCACTCTCCTCCAACGGATCCACGTCGATGGGCTCAGTCTGCGGCTCCACGCTGGCCTTGATGGACGCGGGCGTCCCCATCAAAGCCCCCGTCTCGGGCGTCGCGATGGGCCTGGTCACCGGCGAGAATGGTCGCTATCAGATCCTGACCGACATTCAGGGTGTCGAGGATCATCTCGGCGACATGGATTTCAAGGTGGCCGGCACGGCCCAGGGCATCACCGCCCTGCAGATGGACATCAAGATCAGCGGCCTGAGCACGCAGATGATGAAGGAAGCGCTGGAACAGGCGCGCGCTGCGCGCATGTTCATCATGGACAAGATGCTGGAAGTGTTGCCTGCCGCGCGCACGGAGCTCAAGCCGCACGCGCCGCGCATCATAACGGTCAAGATCCCCGTGGACAAGATCGGCGCGCTGATCGGCCCGGGCGGCAAGAACATCCGCGCCCTGCAGGAAGAGACCGGCACCAAGATCGATATCGAAGAGGACGGCACCGTGTACATCGCCTCGACCGACAGCGCCCGCGCCAAGATCGCGCAGGAACGCGTCGAGTCCCTGGGCGAGAGCGCGGTCGTCGGGAATATCTACACCGGCAAGGTCGTCCGGATCGAGGCCTTCGGCGCGTTCGTGGAGATCCTGCCCGGCGTCGACGGACTCGTCCACATCTCACAGCTCGATTCCGAGCGCGTCAACAAGGTGGAAGACGTGGTCGCGATGGGCGACGAGATCACCGTCATGGTGACGGACATCGACCCGCAGGGCAAGATCAGGCTCTCGCGGCAGGCCGTGCTCGAAGGCTGGACCG
>DASTFG010000217.1:0-2339 GCA_035708785.1 Anaerolineales bacterium | reverse complement strand
GGTCCGGGCCTGGTCGTACGCGGTGTTATCCGGCGCGATCACCTGGCCGTTGAAAAGCGCGCATAGCTCCGAAATCGAAGGGATCGAGGTGGACTCTGGCGATGTCGAAGGTTTCCTGATGGTCATAATCTCTCCTTTACTGTGCTTATTTAGCGGATATATTTGTATACACGAATGGATCTGGCCAACCCACGGCAGATTCTGGCCTGGGATAAGATAGCAGTGCTTTCAATTTTGTTTATTTTGGGGACAGTATTACGTTTTCATTGGAACCGCTAAGATGAAAAACCACTGCACTCTCGTAATAGCACTAATGTTCTATTAATATACACCTACTCCGAATGGACGTCAATCTGTTCTCGTAATTTTTAAGGTTGGTGAATACGGGACGATGCGTCTTTATGATTTCCTTACACTGCTCTCTGCCATCTCACTCTGTGGTCCTCCTCATGGCCAGATAATGGTCCCGCTGGGCCCGATCGAAGTGCTCCAGGGCATAACGCAATGTCGTACGCGGCATGGTAGCCGCATATCGATTCAGAAAGTCTATTAGTTTCTGCCGGTCCTGATCGCCTGCATAACGCAGCGCCCATCCGGTGGCTTTGTGGATCAACTCCCGGTCGTCATCGAGCAGGATTTCTGCGATCTTGAACGCGTCGTCCACCTCGCCCTTCCCGATGAAGTACAGCGTACTGACAATCGCCGTGCGGCGCTCGCTCATCTTTTTGGAACGCGCAAGCTTATAGAGAATCTGGCGCGGTCGATGGAATAGATAACTGCCAACCACATTGGGAGCGCTACGGTCGACCAGGTCCCAGCTGTCGATCCGGTCGTGGCGTCTGAGATACAGATCGAACAATTCCTTGCGCCGCGCTTCAGGTGTCTTTTTGCTGCGAGCCTGAAAGTCCATGATGCTGACCGCGCCAACTCGCGCTTCATGAACCGGGCTTTCGAGCAGTTTCTCGACCTCGCCGAGCGGCATATCGACGAACTCTTTGGCCAGCGCAAAGACCTGTCCCATGCGCACACCGAGGATTACATCCTGCTCATCGGAGGCGAGATGGCGGTGCGATGCGGCTGCCTCCGGTGTACGAAGGGCTTCCAGCCGTTCCATGAACTGCTCTGCGGTCACCTGTTGGCTGCCCGGCCCGGTCGCCCTGCGGGTCTTCATGGTCTTCGCCATACAGTTACTTGCCTCATTTTTTATCCAGCTCTAAAGCCTGCTTGATGTAGTATGTGAGGGCGGTCCGGTTCACATCTTTCACATCCTTGAGCTTCACATGCTTCGAAACCCTGCCAACTCCTTTAAGCAAGCCGTATTTGTCTTCGAACACTGCGCCTTTGGAGAAGGCAAAGGTGATGTCCTTTTTGGTGGGACTGACAACCGCCAGGATCAGGTTCCCTCGCCAGGCGAGCACACCATAGGTGATGACTTCCCGCGCGTCCGGAGCAGTCTCGCGCATGAGTTTCCGCAGCGCCTCCACGATCTCCCGGTGTTCGGGCTGGACTCTATTTTCGATAAATGAATCGACTGTGGCCATTCTCAGTCTCTTTCTAGCTCAGCGAGCGTGGTAGACCTTCTCCAGGTCTGCGATCACGATCTTTTGCATCTTGAGCATGGCGTTCATAACTCGTTTTGCCTTGACAGGATCGGGGTCGCCCATCAACTGGCCCAATTGCTGTGGGATGATCTGCCAGGACAAGCCGTACTTGTCTTTGAGCCATCCGCATTGCTCGGCTTCGGGAACGGCCGACAGTTTGTTCCAGAAGTAATCCACCTCTTTCTGGTCTTCACATTCAACGTAAAACGAAGTTGCTTCGGTGAATTTGAAGATCGGGCCGCCGTCGAGCGCCATAAAGCGTTGGCCTGCCAGCTCGAAAATACCGGTGATGACCTTGCCTTCCAGCGCTTCGGCACCGGGTGCATCCATGCCTTTTTCGTAGCGGGTGATGTCAACGATCCTGGACTCCTGTTTTTTGTGCGGCGCGCCGTTGAACGTATCAACGTAGAAGTTCATCGCCTCCTCAGCCTGATTGTCGAACCAGAGGAACGGGGTAATTTTTTGCATCTCGCTTGCTCCTTATTCGTTTTTTGTCTTTCATCGAATCTCAGTGCCCGCTCACTGTGATGTCGTTGGCCGTGATCTATCCTTCTTTACGACTTCACACTTTCCGCAAGCTTATCGAAGGATTCGTTCCAGCCGGCCCCAGCCTGTTCGCTCGTCTCGCCTGCCGGCATTCCAATATGCCTCAGGGTCATTTTCGTTCTACCCATATCTTCTTCGAACGTCACGGTGACAAGGGTTTCGAGGGGGAAATCCGGACTCATGCCATAATGC
>DASTFG010000216.1:0-4175 GCA_035708785.1 Anaerolineales bacterium | reverse complement strand
ACCGGATTTCTCTTTCGTCTTTCCTTCTTCATTTTTCCTCTTTCTACTTTCCATCTTCTATCTCCCCCATTTCCCTGTTTACTTCTTTCACGGTCTCCCTGTATACTTATCCCCATGCCCTCTACCCTCCCCATCCTGCGCGCCCGCCGCGACCGGAGACTGGCAAAACAACGTGCACATCAATATCGTACGCGCAACCTGTTCCTCAGCATAGGAATGGTCATCTCGCTGCTGATCGCCGCGCTCATCCTCGCGCTGGCATTCGCCTACGTCAGCCTGACGCGGAACCTGCCTTCGATAGAAACACTTCCCCATCTCCTCAATCCCCCGGATGGGCTTCTGCTCCAGCCCACGCGCATCTACGACCGCACCGGCGAGCATGTGTTATTTACCTTCGCCCCGGATGATTCGCCGCGGCGATATATCCCCCTCAGCGAAACGAATCCGCAGCACCTTCCAGGTTACCTGGCGGACGCAGTCATTGCGGCCTCTGACCCTGGTTTTTGGGTTCATCCTGGCTACACTCTCGCAACCATTGCCAATTATGATTTACATCCAACGCTTGCGCAGCGCCTCGTCTTCGACCTGTTGCTCTTCGATGAACCGCCAACGCCCCGCCGCGCCCTGCGAGAGCGCATTCTGGGCGCGCAGATCACCGCGCAGTATGGGCGCACGCAGGTCCTGGAGTGGTACCTCAACTCGGCGAACTTTGGGCGGCATGCATTTGGCGCAGACGCCGCCTCCCGGCTTTACTTCGGAAAATCTGCCGCACAACTGACGACTGCCGAATCCGCCATCCTTGCAGCCGTGAGCAGCTCGCCGAGCCTCAATCCGTTCGACGCGCCGGAGACAGCGCTCCAGCGCGGCCGTGAGACGCTCCAGCTGATGAACATCCTGGGATCCCTCTCGGATGAAGCGACCGCCAACGCGCTGGGTGAGACGCCACGATTCCAGGCCCCACCTGCCTCTCAACCAGAGCCGGCCGCGGCCTTCACGAACCTGCTCCTCTCCCAACTGGATTCCCGCTTCCCGCGCGCCCGGATCGAACGCGGCGGCCTGACGATCACCTCCACGCTGGATTTCGATTTGCAGACACAAGCTTCATGCGTTACCTCCGTCTATGCTGCGCGGCTGGCGGGTTTGCCTGAGCCGGAGACTGAATGTGAGGCGCTGCGATTCCTTTCCACCCTCCCGCCGGATATTCAGGTGGAGGATGCCTCCGCGAGCGCGGTCATTATCAATCCGCAAACCGGACAGGTCCTCAGCGTGGTCGGGGAAACGCTGCGGGCGCAGGAAACGCCGTTGATCACCGCCCACAGCCCCGGGTCCGCGCTGGATGCGTTCGTCTATTTAACGGGATTCACCAGGGGCCTGAGTCCGGGATCGCTGATCTGGGATATCCCCGGCCGGACGGCCATCCAAAACCTGGATGGTGAGTATCACGGCCCCATGCGTGTGCGTATCGCCCTGGCAAATGATTACCAGGCGCCGGCTGCACAGGTGCTTGCGCAAATGGGCGAGGAGAATGTCAACAGGATTGCTGCGTCGTTTGGTGTGTCACGAGAGGAACTGCTTTCCCTTCTGGACGCTGCGGGCGCCTACGGGGTATTTGCTCAGAACGGGGTTTATTTTGGCCAGGAGGCAGTAGAGAACGCCTTTGGACCGGTAACCGTCTTGAAGGTGGACGGAAACGATGGCAGCCTCTGGCTCGACTGGACAACACCACAGGCAAAGCCGGTCGTCACCCCGGGCTTGGCCTATCTGATGAACCATGCCTTGAGCGACGAGGCGGCGCGCTGGCCCACCCTTGGGCGGCCAAACGTCACGGAGATCGGCAGGCCGGCAGGACTAAAGCTGGGACAGACCCAGGACAGGCGCGATACATGGGCAATCGGGTATTCACCGCTGCGGGTCGTCGCCGTATGGACGGGCACACGAGAATCTGCATCGCTATCCTCCCCCCTGCAGGGGGAACAGAGGGGGGTCACGCCGCGCCTGCCAGCCGTGCTATGGAGCGCATTGATGCAGACGGCTTCTGAAGATTTGCCGCGTGAGGGCTGGTCCAGGCCTGCGGATGTTTCGGTCATCAACGTCTGCGATCCTTCGGGGATGCTGCCCACGGGGGACTGCCCGAACCTGGTCAGCGAGGTTTTCCTAAACGGCAATGAGCCCATCCAGCCGGATAACATGTATCGCAGGTACGCGGTGAATCGCGAGACGGGTCTGCTCGCAACCGTGTTCACACTGCCGCAGTTGATCGAGGAGCGCATCTATCTCGTCGTGCCTTCCGATGCGCGTTCGTGGGCCGAGAGCGCCGGGCTGGAGATCCCGCCTGCTACCTACGATGTGATCCAGGCTCCTACATTCAACCCTGACGTGAATATCACCTCGCCGGAGCTCTTCACCGAAGTCAGCGGCGAGGTACGGATCGAAGGCACAGCCGCGGGCGAGGACTTTGTCTCTTATCGTGTCCTTGTGGGACAGGGCTTGAACCCTCAGGAATGGATCGAAGTGGCGGAAGGGAACCAAACGGTCACGGATGGCTTGCTCGCAGAGTGGGATACGAGTGAAATGAGCGGCCTGTATGCGGTGCAGCTGCAGGTCATCCGGACCGACCAGCGGGTGGACACAGTAGTCATTCAGGTGACAGTTAACCATTGACGTGCCAGCAGTTGAACCGCTGGCACATCAGTAAGCCAGGAGGCCATCCCGGCTTACTCCATCTCCTCCATCTTCTTCAATACCAATTATAGTTTTTTCAGACCGGCCTTGCACGCGTCGTGACATGGCCACGACCGCCTCCTACTGCCTTCGATATCGGTGAATAAAAAACTCACCGTGCCGGTTGGAAAGCCCTCCATGGTCGTTCTCCTGTGTATAGATAAGAACAGTCAACATAATTATAGAGCAATTGCCCTGATTTGTATCCCACCAAATTGACTACCAAACTACTCTATCAGGTATTTCCTCTCCTTTGTTCTAACAATCTTTGTATCCTGGCATGCTGCTCGCGCGAGAGAGGGAACTGCCACGCCAGGATAATCGTGCCAAACAAAACTGCCGCCCCGAATGGCGAAACCAGCAAACGGATCATCTGCAATGCCGAATCGGGCTGGATGAATTGGGTCGCGCCTTCAGGGGGTGACCGGTATCCCGCCCAACCCAGCGCCTGCAGTGTGAGGAAGATGATCAGCCCGCCGGTCAGCTTACGGATCAGGGTGCGGATGCCGTAGAAGATCCCTTCGCGCCTACGGCGGGTGCGCAGCTCATCCCATTCGATCACATCCGCGAACATCGAATCGGGCAGAACGTAGGCAGCCGATACGCCAATCCCAGCCAGGGCGGCGATCAGCAGCAGGTACCCGGTCTGACCGGGTTGGATGGTGTAGACCAGCAACGCCACACTGACCCAGAGCGTCATGCCGAGCACATAGGCTTCGCGCTTATTCCTTACTCTCGAGAGCCATGACCAGAATGGCACGAACAGAATACAGACGGACATCAGGATGCCAAAGAAAGCAGATTCATAGGCGAGGTCAAACCCAAGGATGCGAATCGAGGCAAGCTGGTCGCCCCGTGCAACCCAGTACAGCAAGAAGTAAGGGAAGATGATGGCGACCATATCCACCGCTGACCAGTTCAGCATGTGCATGCCGACCGAAAAGCGAAAGGGCACGTTTTCCCAGGCCGCGCGCAGGCTCTCGCGGAAGGGCAGGCTTTGCTGCTGTTCGGGCGTGGATGTTTCGCGGACCAACAGCCCGATCAACAATAACGGGATCGCCCCGATCGATCCGAAGATCGCGCCGACCAGCATGAATCCCTGCTGCTGCGTCCCCCCGGACGCCAGGACCAGATCGACGATGGCCGGCGCGGCAATCACCACGGTCAGCGCTCCCGTGAGTTGGAAGAGGGAACGGAAACTCGTCAGAGTCGTGCGTTCATCGTAATCGGGGGTCAACTCCGGGGTCAGGGAAAGGAACGGGATCGAAACAAGCGTCTGCAGTGTGTCCGCTAGCATAAAGGAGAGTGTGACATAGACCAGTAAAGCAGTCTGGCTTTCCCAGGGCGGCGCGGACCACAGGATGATGAAACTCAACCCGAACGGGATAGCAAACATGAGTAGGAAAGGGCGGCGGCGTCCCCATCGTGCCCGAAGCCTGAGGGGCAGTCGATCG
>DASTFG010000215.1:0-3743 GCA_035708785.1 Anaerolineales bacterium | reverse complement strand
GTCAAAGAAAATCATCCGGTCGGCCACCCCGCGAGCGAAGCCCATTTCGTGCGTCACAACCAGCATGGTCATGCCTGACTGGGCCAATTCCTGCATCACGTCCAGCACTTCTTTGATCATCTCCGGGTCCAGAGCAGAGGTCGGTTCGTCGAACAGCATGATCTTGGGCTGCATTGCCAAAGCACGTGCGATGGCAACCCGCTGCTGTTGTCCCCCGGAAAGCTGCCCCGGATACTTGTGTGCCTGTTCGGGAATGCCGACGCGCTTAAGCAGCTGGATCGCCGTTTCCTGCGCCTGGGCCTTCGAAACGCGCCGCACCCACAGCGGAGCAAGTGCGATATTTTGAAGGACTGTCAAGTGCGGGAAGAGGTTGAATTGCTGGAAGACTATGCCCACTTCCGAACGGATGGCTTCGATGTTGCGGATATCGTTGGTCAGTTCGACGCCGTCGACAATGATCTGTCCCCTCTGATGCTCTTCGAGGCGGTTGATGCAGCGGATGAATGTGGATTTCCCCGACCCCGACGGACCAAAAATGACGATGACCTCTCCCCTGCCCACGGTCAGATCGATCCCCTTCAGCACATGAAAACTATCAAACCATTTGTGCACATCGCGGCAAATAATGATCTCTTGATTATTGGCACTATCGCTCATCGGATCTCCATTAACGCTTGCCTACACCCAGGGCTTCTTCAAGACGCCGGCTTCCATATGCGAACGCCAGACTGAATGCCAGATAAATAACGAACGCAAATAAGAACACTTCGCGGTGAGTCCCCAGCCACTCAGATTGCGCCAACACCGAGCGTGCAATACGGAGAATTTCGAAAAGCCCAACAATTGACGCCAGGCTGGTATCCTTGAATAAACTGATAAATGAATTGAACAAGGCAGGGATGACGGCCCGCAGCGCCTGCGGCAGGATGATCAATGCCATCGTCAGCGCGCCACTCAGTCCCAGCGCCTGCGCCGCCTCATACTGCCCGCGATGCATTGCCTGCAATCCCCCGCGCACATTCTCGGCCTGATAGGCGGCTTCAAAAAGGATGAAACCGATCATCACGCGGATGACCGTGTCCGGCGGCTGTACATTGACAGGTAGGAACAGCGGTACGAGCAGATTGGCCATGAAAAGGATCGTCACAAGCGGAACCCCACGGATCAGTTCAATGTACCCAATGCTGAAATACCGTACGATGGGAAGGTGACTCCTCCTTCCAAGCGCCAGCAGGATGCCCAACGGGAGCGCCCCTATGTTGCCGACAATGGTCAGCATCAGCGTGAGCAGGAGACCGCCCCACAGTCTTGATGGTATGGCCGGAAGCCACGGCGTAAAACGTGTGCCAGCGATCAGGAGGAGGAGCAGCGGGAAGTAGAGCAACCAGCCCACGGTTGCAACAGATGTACCGCGCTCCGGAAGAACCCTTCCAATGGCATAGAACACCAGCAGGATGACAACAGCAACCAGCCAGTTGATCCAGACGCCTGAATTGAGCAGTATGCCGATGAGAATAAATGCAATACCGGCGCCCAGGGCGATCAAGGCGAAACCGCGCGCCGCCTGCCTCCACACTCCCCATGAAAGCCCCATCATCGCGCCGAGCATATAGATACCCAGCCACACACGCCAGAGCTGGTCACGCGGATACTGTCCGACCATGAAAAGTGTGAGGTTAGATACGACTGCGCCCCAGCGGGCTTCGGTCAGCGCCCATTCCAATGCCGGGCGTAGGACCACGGATAACAGCAAGAGAGCGGAAAGCGTCAGAAGGACGTTGTACCACGTGTTGAAGAGATTCTTTCTCAGCCAGGCAAATGGTCCAACCGTCAGGCGCGGAGGTTGCATTTCGACGACAGCCATATCAGCGTTCCACCAGCCTGACACGGCTGTTATAGATGTTCATCAGCACGGATGTGAACAAGCTCATGCTTAGATAACTCAGCATCATGATCACAATCACTTCGATGGTCGCGCCGGTTTGATTGATGATCGTGCCCGCAATACTAAACAGGTCCGGATAGCCAATGGCAATGGCCAGCGATGAGTTCTTGGCCAGATTAAGATACTGGCTGGTCAGCGGTGGAATGATCACACGCAAAGCCTGCGGGAAGACGATCAGCCGCAAAGCCTGTCCGGCACTCAGACCGAGGGAACGCGCCGCCTCCACCTGACCGCGTGAAATGGCCTGGATTCCGG
This sequence comes from Anaerolineales bacterium, assembly GCA_035708785.1. Lineage (GTDB taxonomy): Bacteria > Chloroflexota > Anaerolineae > Anaerolineales > Villigracilaceae > Defluviilinea. The sequence goes on along the minus strand of DASTFG010000215.1, from coordinate 1,543 downwards.
CGCGTACGATTTCAGCGATGAAAGCCCCCGTATACACAACCAACCCAAACAGCAACGCGGTAAACTCGGGCGTCCACCGCAAGCCGCCCCTGAAATTGAGTCCGGTCAACTCAGGAATCGTCGGCTGCAGTGGCGGTTCCGGCTGGAGCACGAAACCAATCCAGAGAATTAGAAGCGGTACGATCGGATAAGTGAGATACCACCACCCTGAAATTGGTCGGCTTGACCGATTTTGGACCTGCCGAATAATCAGCCAGACAATAGCAAGGGAGAGCAGGGCAATCCAGATGTACATTCGCCAGGACCCGAAGGTCGGCATGGCTTGATACCAGGGCAGGTAGACACCGCGTCCGGTCAGGTAAATCGAGCCCGGCAAAGCGACTGCCGCGCTCACCGCAGGCAACTGGAGGACAACACCAAAATACCAAAACATCAACTGGATCAACAGGGGGGTATTGCGGATCACCCCCACATAGGTGGCTGCAAGCTTGTTAATCAGCCAGTTGGATGAAAGCCGCGCCACCCCGGCAATAATCCCGACGACTGTTGTTAGAACGATACCCAGCCCGCTGACAACCAGTGTATTTACAAGACCAACAAGCAGTGCCCGCCCATAGCTATTCGAGGCGTTATAAGGAATATAGGATTCGCCGATATCGAAGCTGGCCGGATTCGTCATGAAGCCATAGCCAACAGTCAATCCCTGGCGAGCGAGATTGGACGAGACATTGGCATAGAGGAATCCCGCCCCAAGCGCGACCAACAGGACAAATGCCACCTGCGCCAGGATTTGCAAGAAGCGTATATCGCGCCAGAATGCTCGGATATGCATGGGACGATAGAGCCGGGCGGCCTGATTTCCCAGGCCGCCCGGAACGGGATTGTTGTTTTTATCGGAGAGGCATGGCGTACATCAGGCCGCCTTCGGTCCACAATGCATTCAGCCCGCGATCCAGGCCAAACGTGGAAAGGTTGCGCTCGTAGATTTCACCGTAGTTGCCCACATGCTTGATGGCACGATAGACAAAGTCGTTGCTCAAGCCGAGTTTGGCGCCAAGCTCGCCCTCCCCGCCGAGTAGACGTCGCACAACCGGATCTTCGCTGGTAAGGAACTCATCGACGTTTTCGGAAGTGATGCCGAGCTCTTCCGCCTGGATCAGGCCATAGACCACCCAGTGAACCACGTCGGCCCATTGCTCATCTCCCTGAGCGACTGCCGGTGCGAGCGGTTCTTTCGACATGACCACGTCCAGGATGACATGATCGTCAAAGTTGGAGAGTACAGCTTGGCCTTGTGTTGCCAACTGGGAGCGATCAGATGTAATTGCATCGCAGCGGCCCTCTTCGTAAGCCTGGAACGCGGCATTCTGGTCTTCAAAGACGACGGGTTCGTAGCTAACTCCCCCGGCCCGGAACTGATCGGCGAGATTCAGCTCGGTCGTCGTTCCGCTCTGCACACATACCTGCGCCCCTTCCAATGCGTCCAGTCCGGCAGACGCATCAGCCACAACATCGCGACGGGTCATGATCGCTTGACCATCGT
>DASTFG010000214.1:0-23293 GCA_035708785.1 Anaerolineales bacterium | reverse complement strand
AGAGCCTTGGAGATTAACGGTGCAGACACACTAATCCTCCATTTTAACCCATTACAGGAGGCAGTCCAGGATGCAGGGGACACCAATTTCGCGGGCTTATTAAAGAAGGTTGAGGAAATTTGCGGGCAGATACAGGTACCTGTCATTGCAAAAGAAGTGGGCTGGGGAATCTCGGAACGCACAGCCAGACTGCTGGCAGATTGCGGCATATCGGCCGTCGATGTAGCAGGCGCAGGCGGGACGTCCTGGTCACAGGTCGAGATGCACCGCGCGCCCGACGAATTTACGCGCGAGCTCGCCGCGACTTTTGTGGGCTGGGGAATCCCAACCGCCGAATCGATATTGAACGTAAGGAAAGCCGCGCCGGAGATGACGATCTTCGCCAGCGGCGGCCTCAAGGACGGGCTCGACATCGCCAAGTGCATCGCCCTGGGCGCGACGCTGGGAGGCATGGCCGGTCAGTTCCTCAAAGCCGCGGCGATTTCGACAGAGAAAGTGATTGAAACGATGAAACTGACAAAACGACAGATCGAAGTGACGATGTTCGCCTGCGGTGTGGAAAATTTGGAAGATCTGAAGGTTGATCAGTTGGTCGAACAGAAATAAAGAGAATTCCCATAGAAGAAATGGCATGACCGATCTTGAATTGCTTGCCGAGCTCATCGAGGAACTTTCCCGCGATCTTCATCCTGAGATCGAGCCTCTCACCGATGAAGAGCTCAACTGGAACCCGGGTCCACAGGCTAATTCCATTGGCGTCACGTTGTGGCACATGGCGCGCGGGATGGACTTTCTCGGAACGCGGGTGCTTCAAGCCAGACCGGCAGAAGAGGAGTACTGGCATACAAAAGGCTGGAGGGAAAAGACAGGATACGATCCGCGCGGGATCGGCTATGGAGGCTGGGGCGTCGTTACCGGCTATGCCTGGGAGGATGTGCTTGGCATCCCAAAATTCACTGCCCAGGAGATTATGGAGTATTTCGACCAATCCTGCCATGCATTATCCAAGCAGGTGCGCAAATTAGATCAAGAAACCGCGGCAGAGCCAGTGCGGGAATTTATGAAGCGCAGACTTACCCGCTTTCAATGGGTAAAGCAATTCTATAAGGGCTTCCAGGCCCATGTTGGCGAAATTATGGCAATCAAAGCCGGGATGGCCCGGGCAAAGGAAGCACGTTAGGCTCAAGGTCGAAACCGTTGGGGAGAAATGCCTAGGCAGGGAAAACGGAGGCCGGTCTGGCCCAGACCGACGAAATCGAAATCCTGATAGAATGATGGTATGACATCACCGATTAAAGCCATTATCTTCGACTTCGGCGGCGTTCTTCTCGAATGGAATCCGCGCCGTCTCTATCACCGCTTCTTCCCGGATCAGCCTGAGGCACTTGAGAATTTCCTGGAAGAGGTCAACTTTGCCGAATGGAATGAACAGCAGGATAAGGGCCGTCCTTTTGCACAAGGCGTCGCCGAGCTCACGGCCCAATTCCCCCAACATGGACATTTGATCCGGGCGTATCATGAATATTGGGAAGACTCCATCGCCGGACCGATTCAAGGCACAGTGCAGATTGCGAGCCGCCTTAAACAAAAGGGCTTTCGGCTCTATGGCCTGAGCAATTGGTCTGCCGAGACCTATCCGCTTGTGAGGGACAAGTATGAATTCTTTGACCTCTTCGATGACATCATTCTGTCCGGTGAGGTTGGCCTCATCAAGCCTGACCCCGAGATTTTTAAGGTGGCCTTGAAGAGAATTGGACGCCCCGCGTCCGACTGCCTGTTGATCGATGACGCGTTGCCAAATATAGAACAGGCGAATAAAATGGGCTTTGCCGCGATTCACTTTGAATCCCCCGCGCAATTGCAGGAAGAGCTAAGACAACGACGCCTGATTTAAATCCCCGCCGAATATCACCCTGGGTGCGTCGAATTCGCTGAGCGAGGCCCTCGAAAACGGTATGGACTCATTCACGCGAACAGGATCTTGATTCATGGATATCAAACTACTTCTCTCTCACATCGAGCTGGAACTGCAAAAACAGGTCTCACGCCTCGACGCGCCGCGCACCAAACCCTTCCATGAGATGCTCACCTACCACATGGGCTGGACCGGCGAAGGTGCCGGCCCCGAGGCAACCGGCAAACGGATTCGTCCGTTGCTGGTGTTGTTGACTTCTCTCGCCTCGCGAAGTCCCCGCAGGGGGAGCGGAGCCGGAGGCAAAGACGAGACGTGGCAATCCGCCTTACCTGCGGCAGCCGCCGTGGAACTCGTGCACAACTTTTCGCTGGTCCATGACGATATTCAGGATAACTCCGAGAAAAGACGCGGCCGGCCGACGACATGGGTGAAATGGGGCATGCCGCTGGCGATCAATGTCGGCGATGCCCTGTTCGTTCTGTCGAATCAAGCGATCATCGATCTGAGGGAAAGCTATCCGGCAGAGATCGTTGTCAAGGCTGCCGAGATCTTGCATAACACCTGCCTGGAATTGACCCGCGGGCAATTCCTGGATATTTCTTACGAGGAGAGGAGCGATCTCACGGTTGAAGATTACTGGCCCATGATCGCAGGCAAAACCGCCGCGCTGCTCTCCGCCTGCTGCCATATCGGTTCGCTGCTCGGCGGAGCCGATGAGGCCGGACAGGAAGCATACCGCTCTTTCGGACACTATCTCGGTCTCGCCTTTCAGGTGCAGGATGATATCCTGGGGATCTGGGGCGATGAGGCGCTGACCGGCAAATCCGCGGCAAGCGATCTGATCGAACGGAAGAACTCCCTCCCCGTGATGGCAGGCTTGAGCGCCAATGGAAGGTTCGCAGAACGCTGGAAGCAGGGACCCATCCGCCAGCCCGAAGTCGAAGAGGTCGCGCGCTTCCTCGCAAGCGAGGGAGGTTATGAGACTTCCCTGGACGCTGCCCGGCAAATGACGGACCTGGCGCTGATGAGCTTGCGCGAGGCCGATCCGCAAGGAGAAGCAGGAGAATCGCTTTTCGAGCTGGCAGATCGGCTGCTGAAACGCAGTCAGTGACCACAGATAGGTATCGCATCCTTCATGATGCGCCTCTTGACGCTCCCCGCAGAGGCGGTAAAATTGCGCTACAATTAGGCAGGTGAACTCCTGCTTCCGAAAGCCCGTAGCCTGAATCGCGGCGACGGACAGTCTGTACATGCGGGTGTAGTTCAGTGGTAGAACGCTTGCTTCCCAAGCAAGATATCGTGGGTTCGAGTCCCATCACCCGCTTTGTTGCGTGGCGCAGGGCGCCATGAATGTCGAGGAGAGACTCCCTCGACATTTTTGTTTGGTTTTTTGTAAGGTACCTGTCATGCTGTCTCCCAACGGTCGTATGTAAAATCAGGTTCGGAGGTTCACTTCACTCAATGAGCCAGCAGGATACCAAAGCCACGATCTTATATATTGAAGACAACGCTGATAATCGTCTGCTTGTCCGCCGGGTTTTGCATGCCGAAGATTATGAATTCAAGGAAGCCCGAAATGCCAGCGATGCCCTTGCCCTTTTAGAGACAGTGCAGCCAAATCTGATTTTAATGGATATCAATATGCCCGATATGGATGGTTATACTCTAACCGCGAAGATCAAGTCAATGCCAGGGTTTGAAAGAATCCCGATCCTGGCTATCACAGCAAATGTGATGCGCGGTGACCGGGAGAAATCATTAGAGGCCGGTTGCGACGGCTATATCCAGAAACCACTTGATGTCGACCAACTCGTCAGGGAAATTGAAAAATTCCTCGCAAGGAGCCCCAATGTCTGAGAAATTTACGGATACACAACCCATTCGTAAGCCCACCATTCCCAAAGATGCAACCGTCCTGGTGGTGGAGGATAATGTTGCGAATTTCGTCCTGATTGCCCGCATGCTTGGTTATTTGGGAATCCATTGCGAATGGAAGACCTCCGGATACGAGGTGGTCGAATATGCAGATACGCTCCCCCGCCTGGACCTGGTCCTGATGGATATCCGGCTCCCCTATGAAGACGGGTATGGCGCGCTCAAGAAAATCCGCGCCTCCGAGAAGTTGAAGGCCATCCCCATCATTGCCGTCACCGCCGAAGCCAGCACCGATCAGATGAGCAAGGCCAGGGCCTCTGGCTTTGATGGTTTCCTCGGCAAGCCCCTTGACCCTGATAAGTTCCCGGATCAGATCCGCCGGATCCTGAGCGGAGAACCTGTCTGGGAGTTCAGCTAATCAAGTCTATCTCCAGCATGAGTTCAACCGCGCCCAACGGCAATCCTCCCTTGATCACGGCGTACTTTATCGCCGAGGGTAACCGTCTGCAGCTTGTCGAGTTTTCCGACCCTCAGGGACGGAATGTGCAGACCATCAACCCGCGCGCGATTGACCTGTCCTTGGTGGAAATGGAGGGCTACCTTAAGGGTGGCACCGTGAGGGTGGATCTGAGAGATACTTCAGCCCTGCCACCACCCTTGATCGCGCACACCGGGCGATTGGGATGTGCGGCGGCCGCGTATGTACCAGTCTTGCAAGAGGGACAATTGCGCGGCTTCATCTTAATTGGCGCACGATCTGGGCAGCGCCTGGACGACGAGGTGATTCAGTCGATCGAGCGGACGATCCGTTTGACCTCGAACGCGCTTGCCCTTGCCGGTTCCGCGGCTCAAAACTCTCAGATCGACCGCCGCGCGGTGGAATCACGGGCGTTGAACGTGCTTGCTGCAACCGCAGCGACGGTGAACGACCTGAAATCCTTTTATCGATCCATTCACGAGCAGATTCGTTCCGTAGTCGGCGATTACGGTTTTGTCATCGCACTTTACGATCAGAAAACGAATTCGATCGGTATCCCCTATCTTTATGAGGATGGTGTGCTATCGACGATCGACACGTTTCCCATGGGGGAGGGCTTGACCTCCATCCTGATCCGATCTCTTCAGCCACTGATGCTCGTAGAGGATACTGAGAAAAGAGCTGCTGCCATGGGAGCCAAGATCTCGGGCAAACCGGCAAAGTCCTGGCTGGGCGTTCCCCTGCTGGCACGAGGTACTGCCGTCGGCGCATTGATCCTCCAGGATTTGGAAAATGAACACAGCTTCTCTGAGGAGGACCTTCGCTTCGTCGTCGCGGTCGCGAATCAGATTGCCGGCTCGATCTACAACGTGCGTCTACTGAACGAGAGCCGGCAAACCGCCCTCCAATTTGAGACCGCTGCAGAAATCGCCCGTGATATTAGCAGCTCTCTTGATCTGGACGAGTTGCTGCTCAAGGCAGTGGATCTAATCCATTCCCGCTTCGACTTTTACCATGCGTCCATTTTCCTAAAGGATTTACCGGGTGAATCGGTCGTCATCCGCGAGGCGACCGGTGAGGCCGGCGTGCAAATGAAACGCATGGGACATAAGCTTCGCATTGGGTCGAAGTCCGTGGTGGGGTTCGTGGCGGAGAAAGGAGAAGTGGTAGTCGTCAATGATACGGCCCGGGATGCGGCTTACTTCGCAAATCCGTTGACTCCCAGGACGCGTGCGGAAGCGGCTATCCCGCTGAAAGTTGGAGCTCGCATCGTGGGCGTACTCGACGTGCACAGTACACAGGCTTACGCATTTACGAATGACAACCTTCGAATTCTGCAGATCCTTGCTGATCAATTGGCTATTGCGGTTGTGAACACCGAATTGTTTGCTGAAACCCAGGAACATCTGGCCCAACATCGGTTACTGCACCACATTACGACCACGGCTGCATCGGGCACCACCCTCGATGAAGCACTACAGTCGGCCGTGGATGGTTTGCAGGTGACCCTGGGCGGCGATCGCGTTTCCATTCTGCTGGTGGACCGCGATAAGAAATTCCTGGAGATCAGGGCCGCCGTTGGATATGCAGAAGAGGTGTTTGCCTTGCGCATCCCCATGGGAAGCGGCATTACAGGCTGGGCAGCGACCCACCGCAAGACCTTGCGTGTAAACGATGTGCTTCAGGATGCCCGCTACATTGAAGGGAGCCCCAACACTCGTTCTGAGATGGCAATCCCGCTGCTCTATCGCAGTGAGTTACTCGGTGTTCTAAACGTTGAGAGTGAACAGCTGGGTGCCTACGCAGAAAACGATGAGGAACTGCTTGGTACACTGGGCGGCAGTTTGGCCGCGATCATTGCCAATGCCAGATTGCTCGAGCAGATCCGTGCGCAGGCCGAACGCGAGCGCATTCTCTTCGAGATTTCGGATAAGATCCGCCGCACAACCGATATTCAAACGATTCTCGCGACCACAGCCAGCGAGCTCACTCGCGCGCTTGGGGCAAACAGCGCAAAGATCAAACTTGCTGCAAATCTGAACCCCCAAAGCAAGAACAAGCAGGCATTCAATGAGTAAGAGATTTTCACTTGAGCGTTTATTGGCGCAGACAGGCGGCTCGTATCTCCTGCTCGTTATCGCGGCTGCCCAGATGATAGCAATGCTGGGCGCGCTCCCAGGTATCCTTTCCGTTCAGATCAACGCTGATTTTAGCGAGAGATTGGTTGGCGCCTTTGCCATCACTGTACCTCTTTTAATTCTTCTAAGTCATCTTCTCTTACTCGCTGTCGCCTGGTGGCTCACACGATCAGCCCAAAACCGATTGAATCAATGGGCGAAAGGAAGCCTCAGGCCAGATTCGGTTGAAGAACTCGCTGCCTGGCGCGAGATCACCAGCCTGCTCTGGCGTTATGGGGTTGCAGCGATAATCGTGCTTTTTATCGTGGATGTATTACCTCCTTTCATGATGGCGCTGCTGCAAAACGAGACCGTCTCGTCACCTTTTCAACCGACCTCGATCGATTCCCCCAATCCCCTCATCATCTTGCTGGGTGGTCTTGTTTCGATTCTCGGATCTGTGATGCTTCTTGTCCTGATGATCGATCGCTTCACTCTCCCCGCCAGGCTGATTCTCATCCCCAACGACTTTGACACGCAGTTGAAGGGTCGAGCGGGTGCCCTGTTGACGAGCAAGTTCCAGGTGTTCATCCTGGCCATGATTACGATCGGGATCGTCCTGATCGCACCTATCGGGTACCAGCAGACGATCCGGGTGTTATACGCCGAGGTCAGCTCGCTTGAGATCTTCAGCAACTTACAGGCCCAGACAATACTTTTCAGCGTTCTAGCTCTATTGCTGGGCGCGATTCTCTCCTATTACGTATCAAAAGCTGTCTCAGATCCCATCCAGAAGCTGATCGAAACCTTCGACAAGATTGAGCAGGGTGACCTCTCGCAGCGGGCACCCATCACCGCTACGGATGAACTGGGCATCGTCACCATGCACTTCAACCGAATGGTCGACCGCCTCGAGGTATTACAGAACACACTCGAGCAGCAGGTAGTAGAACGTACAAAACAATTGGCTGCCACCAATGAGGTCGGTCGAGTTGCAGCGTCCAGTCTTGATCCGGATGAATTGCTCGGCAAGGTCATTCATTTAATCCCGGAGCAATTTGGGTATTACTATGCCGCGATCTATCTTGTAGATCCTAGCGCAAAATGGGCAGAGTTGAAAGAAGCGACGGGCGAAGCGGGGAAAGTACTTAAGCAGAATCGCCACCGCCTCGAACTCGGTGGCAAAAGCATGGTTGGAGCAGCGATCCGCGAAAAGGCGGCGCGCATCGCACAGATCGCGTGGGAGGAAAAACAGCGATTCGAAAATCCATTGCTGCCCTATACCCGCTCGGAGATCGCTTTGCCCCTGATGGTTGGAGATCGTGTATTGGGTGCTTTGAATGTTCAATCCACAAAGGAATCGGATTTTGGCCCACAGGTGATCGAGACCATGCAAAACATGGCGGGGCAAGTGGCGATTGCCCTTGAAAACGCCCGGCTCTTTCAAGAAGCGCAGGATAATATTCGGGAATTGCACATGGTTCAACAGCAATATCTGCTGGAGGGCTGGAGCGGATTTGCCGCGCAGAAGGAAGATGAACTCGAATACCAGGTGGGTGATGAGTCCGATGAAACGTTGAAAAAGATCGACGTTCCGATCAGCCTGCGCGATCAGATCTTCGGACAGATACGATTCGAGAGTAATTCCGATTGGACGCCTGAGCAGGAAACGTTGGCGAATGCCCTAGCCACACAGGCCGCCATCGCCCTTGAGAATGCGCGCCTGGTTAGCGAGAGCAGGCAGATCGCGGTGTACGAGCGCATGCTTGCCGACATCAACTCCAAAATCTGGTCTTCTACCACTATTGACGGTGTCCTGCAAACGGCAGTAAAGGAACTTGGCAGACGCCTTAACGCCTCCCAAGCAACGATCGAACTCAATATGGAGGAATGACGGGTAGCATGGAAGCGAATTCAAACCGGTACCTATCCCTGCGCGCAAGACTTGCCTTGGTCTTGATTACTCTGGCGGTAATGTTTACCGCGACGTTATCGGCAATCCTGTATATTAGCTTTCGCCAGGAGCTGAGCACGATTTTGATTCAGGGGCAAGTATCGGTTTTTAGATTAATTCTCCTCCTTTTCAGTAGTCTTCTCCTCCTGGTGATTGCAGGGACGATCGCTGCAAATCATCTGGTTCGGCCGCTCATCGACCTTAGAGATTCCGCCCGGCGCATTAGCAAAGGAGAACTTACCCATAGGATCACGAAACTGCCAAACAGCCGCGAATTGGCAGAACTGGCGGCAGATTTGAATACAATGACTGCAAATCTTGGCAACCTGATTAACGATCTTGAACAACGGGTTGCCGATCGCACGGCGGAGATTTCGCGGAGAGCCGACTACCTGCGTGCTGCATCCTATATCGCTCGCGAGACGGCGGAAGTGCAGGATCTCTCGTCTCTTTTAGATACCATTGTGAGATTGGTGAGTGACCAATTCGGGTTTTATCACACGGGCGTTTTCCTGGTCAATGAAACCGGCAGTCAAGTGATTCTACAGGCTGCATCTTCCGAGGGCGGCCGACAGATGATCGAACAAGGATACTCAGTATCCATGGGGTCGCAGGAAATTGTGGGATATGTCGCGGCCCAGAAAAAGCCCCGCCTTGCCCTCGACATTGGGGGCGACGCCGTTTTCTTCAACAACCCCGACCTGCCGATGACACGCTCTGAAATCGCGTTCCCCTTGCTGGCACGGAATAGACTCCTGGGTGTTCTGGATATCCAGTCTGACAGACCACAGGCATTCAGTCAGGAAGATGTAGAAATACTAGAGACCTTCGCGGATCAGGTGGCAGTTGCTATTGATAATGTGCGCCTGCTTGACGAATCTCGGTTGACACTGATGCAACTCGAGGCCTTGACAACTCTCCGCACACGCGAAGGCTGGAGCCAAAAGCTGCAGCAGGAGCAACATGTTTTCACTTACACCCCGCTCGGGCTTGGCGCGGAAAAATTACCTGCCGATGGCACCAACGAAGTCGCTGTTCCACTGACGCTGCGCGGCCAGAAGATCGGCAAAATATCGATTGCGCGCCAGGATGGCATGGAGTGGAATAAGACGGATGAAGATTTGCTCACGGAAGTCGCAAGTCAGGTCAGCCTGGCCGTGGATAACCTCCGGCTGCTCGAGGAGGCTACCCAGAGGGCAAAACAGGAGCAGATCGTTGGTGAGCTGGCGTTCCGGTTCAGTCAGGCACTAGATATCGATTCTCTGCTCCAAACGGCCGCGCGCGAATTGGGCCAGCTTCCCGGTGTGGAACAGGCCACTGTCTTTATCGGCGAAATCGGTGATCAGAATAAAGACTTGATCGGCAAGAACCGAACGAGTAGCGGCAAACGGAGAGATCTTTCATGATTCTGACCCGCAAACTGATTGCTCCCGCGGTTATCTTATTCATCCTTTTGCTTGCTGGTCTTTTCGCTTATTTTTTCGCGAGCCTTCATGAGGCATACCACGAAGCGGAAGAAGGAAATCTTGCTTCATTCAACGATTCCTTCGCCGCAGAAGTGGAAAATCAGAAGCAGCTCGCACTGGCACTTGCTTCAGAGGCGGCCGGAAATCCCATGATCCAAGAGGCCTTTGCAGCGGGCGAAGAGCAGAGGCTGCTTGAGCTGGCCATCCCAAGCTATGAACATCTTAAAGAGAGCAACGGCAATGTTATCATTTATCAATATCACTTTGCCGATGGAACACTCTTTATCGACGTAAATGACCCGGCAGATCCCGAAATGTCTGAGGTTACACGAAGCCGAGCGACCTTGCTGGCCAACCAAGAGCAAAAGCCGGTGGCCGGCTTGGAATCCGAAAATGGTGATCTTGGCATACAGGGTGTTGTCCCTGTTTTTTACCAGGGAAAACATATCGGTTCTGTCGAATATGGAATCGGGCTGAATCAAATTCTCCTGCTCGACCTGAAGGAAAAATATGGCGGGGAATGGCGGATCCTGCTCTCCAAAAATATCATTACTGGTCACGATTCTGATGAAGCTAGTCCGAATCCGGATCTGATGGTCTTTGCAACCACGCAGGATTCTTCTTTGTTCAATGAGCCTGAGAGTTACACCCGCGCATTGACGGGCGTATCATCAATCACCCACCCCAGCGTCGCAGGACGTGACTACGCGATTCTTTCTGCCCCCATTTATGATTACTCGGAACAGATCATCGGGGTCCTGGATATTGTCTACGACCATACCCATATCTCCGCCGTGCAGAACACGCGGCTGCTATTTGCCGGATTGGCAAGTTTTGGGGCACTATTTGTAGGTATTCTAGGACTTGTATATTTGACGAGCCGGACTTTGCAGCCAATTCAAATGCTTACCCGAGCAGCAGCGGAGATCGCCGAAGGTAGCGTATCATCTTATGTCAACCTCAGAGCCGGGGATGACGAAATCGGCATTTTGGTGAATGCGTTCAATCGCATGACTACACAACTGCGAAGCTCGATCATGGATCTAGAGCAACGCGTTGCGAACCGCACACAGGATCTTGAATCTCAAACTCTCCGTTTGCGCGCGGCTGCAGAGATTGCCCGCGATGTAGCTTCCATTCGCGAGCTTGATGAATTGCTGGAAAGATCCGCACAGTCGATCGTTGACCGTTTCAACTTCTATCATGTAGGTATTTTCATCCTAGACAGGAACAAGGAATTCGCAGTCCTGACTGCCTCACCGACGGAGGCAGGCCGGGAGATGCTCGCTCGCAATCTCAAACTGCGCGTGGGTGAAGCGGGAATTGTGGAGCGCGTTGCAGCAACCGGCGAACCTCGGCTCAGCCTCGACGCACAGACGGACACCATCCGGCTTGGCAAATCTGTACTTGCCGGAACGCGCTCTGAAATGGCATTACCTCTAAAAGTGGAGAACCAGGTGATGGGTGTACTGGATATTCAGAGTGACCAGTCACAGGCTTTCAGTCAGGACGATATTGCCATCCTGCAGGTTATGGCAGACCAGTTGGCAACAGCGATCGAGCGGACTCGCCTTTCACAAGAGCTGGAGCGGAACCTGAGCGATCTAAGGCGCGCCTACGGCCAGTATACACGCGAAGGCTGGAGGAGGTTTAGCAACAGCGGCCGGATCATCAACCAGGGTTATCGCTTCGATAACATCCGCATCGAACCGATCAACGAGTTGCCAGCCCCCGGGACACAGGCTCTCCACACAGGGACAGTCGTCCACTCGAATAGCACGGATGAAGGCGATACGATTGCAATACCCATCAAGCTGCGCGGTCAGACGATCGGCGTCGTAAACGCAAAACTGAAAGAAGGCTTTGGCCAGAACGCACTCGCCACTATTGAATCAGCCGTGGAGCGGCTCGCGACTGCTCTTGAAAGCGCCCGCCTCTATGAGGAGGCCAGCCTGCGAGCCGACCGTGAACAGGCGATCTCACAGGTCACTTCTGCAATCAGTGCCTCCACAGGATATGAAGAAATACTCCGTATGGCGGTCTTGGAAATCGGCACCCTGTTAAACGACACGGAAGTTGCCATCCAAATCCTTCAAGATTCCGACGATCAGAGGAACAATGGCTAGGAACAATTTACAAAACACGTTCCTCAGAATCTTAGCGCCCCCCGTCTTCCCAGAAGATGAGGACAAGACACGCTCCGCCGCGATCCTGAATACGATTGGCTGGAGCGCGATAGCAGTATTGTTTTTGATTTTGGCCGTTCGAACCATCCAGGGACAAGATATCCACCTCATCCAGGTCAACCTGATTCTGATAGCAATGACGATCACAGTTGCCTTTGTACTCTATCTCTCACATAAGGGTTATGTCAGAGTGGCGGGTCTCCTATTGATCGCGACAGCGTGGGCAGGTCTCTCTTATCTGTCATGGGTGGCAGATGGCATCCGCGATGTTGCTTTTTTTGGATACTTCATTCCCATCCTGATGGCCGGCCTTTTGCTTGGATGGCGGGGAGCGATTGGTTTTGTAATTCTTAGCGCCCTTTCAGGTTGGGTGCTGGCTTACGCCGAGGCAGCGCAGATATTTACCCCTACTTTGGATCAACCCCTGAGCTTCGCGCGGGATATGACCGGTATTTTCCTGTTGACAGGCATTCTAATTTACCTGACGATCAATAACCTCCAGGCGGCTCTCAACAGGTCGCGCTTGACTGCTCGTCAATTATCCTTATCAAACGCCGAATTGAATGCGCTGCGTCTCGATCTGGAGCAACACGTGAAAGCAAGGACATCCGAGCTTCAGAAACGCGCCGCCCAACTGGAAGCGGTCTCACGGGTCGCGCGGACGATTGCGTCGGTACAGGATATAAATGCGCTTCTACCGGAAATCACTCGACTGGTCAGCGAGCAATTCGGTTTTTACCATGTTGCTATCTTTTTGACTGATACAACAGGTGATACTGCAACGCTGAGCGCCGCAAACAGCGAGGGCGGACAGCGCATGATCGACCGTCACTACCGGCTACCAATCGATCTCAACAGCATCGTCGGATACGCAGTATCGACCGGCGAACCTCGTATTGCCTTCAAGGCCGGCGCAGACGCAGTGTATTTCGACAATGCGGACCTGCCATCCAGCCGCTCTGAAATGGCGCTCCCTCTCCGCACGGCCGAAGGCGTGATTGGCGCGATGGATGTACAGAGCAGCGAAGCCAATGCTTTCGCCCAAGAAGATATCGCCGTCCTTGCCACCCTCGCAGACCAGATCACGGTAGCGATCGAAAATGCCCGGCTCTTCAGTGAAGCCAGAATGGCATTGTTAGAATCGAAAACCACATTCGAAAAATACATCAAGCAGGAATGGAGTAACTTTGCCAGGCAGGCAAGATATACTGCCTTCGTGTTTGATGGAAAGCAGGTCGCACCGTTGGAGCATGAGACCAGCCGCAAGCACACCAAGGTTGTTTCCCAAACCGGGAGCCTTTCGCTGGACAAGGCCTCTGCTACTGTTGCTGTTCCCATCAAATTACGCGGACAGACTATCGGTGTGCTCGATGTCCGTTCGAAAAAAGGCACACGTGAATGGACCCGGGATGAGATCACGCTGCTCGAAGCGGCGGCAGAACGGGCTGCCCTCGCACTGGAAAACGCCCGTCTGGTGGAAAGCGCCCAACGACGAGCCTCGCGCGAACGTGCGATCGGTGAAATCTCGGCGAAGATCGGTACCGTCACCCATGTGGAATCTATCCTTCAGACGGCGGTAGAAGAGTTAGGCCGAAAAATGGGCGGGATGGCTGAGGTTGTCCTTGAGCTAGACAGTGAAGCGAGCTGAACTCCGACACAGGCTGAGATAAATCCTATGTACCAAGCGAACCGGTCCCCCCTGAGAGAGCCACAGAAATATGCGCTTGCCGGCATGTTATTTGGGCTGCTGTTCCCAATAACCGCAACCCTGATAAGAATTGGGCAGGCAGGTTTGCCATACAGCCTCTCCAGCGCCATCACTGTACAAACCGGTGACCCCCTGTTGTGGATCATCGACACCGCACCGATCTTTCTGGGCTTGTTCGCGTTTGCGGCCGGCCAGCGACAGGATGACTTGCTCAGGTTGAATAGAGACTTGAGACACCGGGAAAGCGAACTGGAGAAGATCAAGCTTGATCTTGAGAGAAATATCGAAGAACGCACTCGGGAGTTGTTCATTGCCAACGAGCAGGCCGCCAGGCGAGTTGAACAATTAAAGTTGATCGCGGATGTTGCTCGTTCGGCAATTTCCGTACAGGATATGGACCGGCTCCTCCCACACATCGCGAGCTTAATTAGCCATCGATTCAACTTCTATCATGTAGGCATCTTCCTGCTTGATGAACAGAAACAGTACGCAATCCTACGCGCCTCGAACAGCCCGGGCGGTTTAGGCATGATCAAGAAAGGACACCGCTTGAGAGTTGGCACGCAGGGCATCGTAGGGTACGTCAGCCAGACCGGCCAGGCGCGGATCGCCTTAGACGTACAGGATGACCCGGTTTATTTCGATGGTGTAGATTTACCGGATACCCGGTCCGAGATCGCGCTGCCCTTGCGATCGAGGGATATCATCCTTGGGGTATTGGATATTCAATCATCAGAGGCAAATGCATTTTCCGCGGATGACAGCTCTACGTTATCAGTTCTCGCTGATCAGATGGCCATTGCCATACAGAATGCAATCTCCTACGAACAATCACAGAGAGCCTTGCTAGAAGCCGAAAGCGCATCAAGACAGGCAGCCGGCCACGTCTGGAAAGGAGATAGGGAAATGCCTTCCAGGCGAGGCTATCGCTATGACGGAGTCAGGCCTGAGCCTTTGAGTGAAGCGAGCGCCTCATCCGTCTCAAATAATACTCTTAATCTTCCTCTGCGGCTGCGCGGCCAGACGATTGGCCACCTGCAGCTGAACCATCTCGATCCCGCCCACGTCTGGAACGAGGATGAGCAGGCCATGGCGGAGGCCACTGCGGAGCGCGTGGCGCTCGCACTAGAGGGTGCCCGTCTGCTGGAGGATGCTCAGAAACGGGCCGCGCGCGAAACCTTCCTCTCGGATATTTCCGCAAAGCTCGGTGCATCCATTCAACTGGACTCCATCCTGCGTGACACCGTCGATGAGCTTGGACAAACGCTGAAACACTCCACCGTGACGTTCCAGTTAGTGAACCCTTCGGAATCCATCAGCGTCGATCGGCAAAAGCCCAATGGCAGTTCTCCGCCCGAGGACGATTCGGAATAAGCGATGACCATGAACGAAGGCCCCAAGACCCCCCTGCCTTATCCGAACTGGCTTTCGCACGCCTGGCAGTTCCTCTCACAGCCGCATCCATCGATCCAGAAGATTGGTCAAAGGCGACGCGCACAGCTTTCGGCCATGATCTCATTAATCCTGACCGGCTTGTTTCTAATGGCACTGCTTTTCAGGCCCAGTTCGTACAGTCCATTCCTGGTTTTACTCATAATCACTGGTATCTCCTTTGCGCTCAGTCGCACGCGTTATTATCGTGCCGGTTCCTACTTTTTTTCCTATGGAGTGACCTCGCTTGCCTACATCTCACTCGTTTTGGGAACGGCGAGCAGCTTTGAGGCAGCAATCACAACCTATGCACATACCGCCATAATTGGAGCCAGCATTATTCTCTCATTAAGGGAGTTCATGGTGCTGGTGATTCTAGCCTCCATCGCCACGTTCGCCGCGCCAGTCTATTCGAATGTTCCCATAAGCTATCAGGATGCGGACTTCTTTCGGATTGCGGGCACCTTCGCGGCGATTGGCTTTATCCTGGTTGGAGCCAATATCTTCCGCTCTCGGGTCGAGAAAGAACGGATGCAGGCATCCGAAGATCTCAACCGCCAACTTACAGATATCAAAGCCAATCTTGAGAAACGTGTGGAAGACCGCACCGCCGAGCTCGATGAAGCAAACCGGCAAACCTCTCGCCGCGCGCTCCAACTTCAAACGATCACCGAACTTTCTGAATCGATCGCCCAATTGAAGGACCTGAACGAGATTTTCCCTGCTGTGACTCGTCTTATCAGTGAACGCTTTGGCTTCTACCATGTAGGCGTCTTTCTGGTCGACCGGGATCGCGAGTTCGCCATCCTCCAGGCTGCTAACAGCGACGGTGGAAAACGGATGCTGGAGCGAAGTCACCGCCTGAGGCTCGGAACCGGGGTCGTAGGCTTTGCCGCCCAGACAGGACAGCCCCGCATTGCCCTGGATGTCGGGACGGATTCCGTTTTCTTTGATAATCCTGATCTTCCGGAAACGCGCTCGGAGGTGGCTCTGCCGCTGAAGTCGCGAGGTCTAACAATAGGTGTATTGGATGTGCAAAGCACATGGGCAGGCGCATTTTCGAATGAAGATCTCCAGGTTCTGACCGCCCTCGCGAACCAGGTGTCCATCGCACTCGAAAACGCCCGTCTGTTGACCGAGGCCCGTGCAGCTTTGGTACAGGTGCAGGAAGTATATAACGAATTCACACGGGCGGAATGGAGTCGCATCGTGTCCCGGGCTGAACGGCGGGGCTTCCGATATCAGGCTGGGCATACCCAGATACTGGAGAAGACTTTGAAGAGCAATGAGGTTGCCTCCGCAGTCAAGAGTGGCAACGTTGTGACGAGCCAGTCAAATGGTTCTGAGGAGAAACGTGCCTCGGTCGCTGTCCCGGTCAAGCTGCGCGGCGAGGTCATCGGGGTCCTGCACATTGAATCGAATGATCCCCACAAGAACTGGCACGAGGATGAGATCAGTCTGGTCCAGGCGGTAGCAGAGCGGGCTGCATTCGCAATGGAAAACGCACGCCTGTTCCAGGATGCCCGCCGCCGCGCTGCAAAGGAGCGCTTGATCTCAGAGGCAACTGCACACATCAGCAGTGCTTTAAGTATTGAAAACATTCTGCATACCACCGCAGAAGAACTGGAACGAGCGCTGGGAGGATCCGAGATCCTCATCAAATTCCAGAGTAAGGAACAATCGTGAATATCGGCCCGAACCCGTCCGCCTTGACCGAATTACAACGCCAGGCTCGAAATATGCTTTTCGTCGGCGTCGTAACTGCTTTGACTCTGGGCGGATTAGGGATCTACGCCATGGCAAATCATGCGGCCGGCCAGTTGTGGTCCGTTCTGCCGATCTTCATTGTCTCCCTCATTTCCATCTGGCTGTCGATGAGAAGCGGGCACATCATCGCCAGCATCGCGCTGATCACGGGAGTGGCTCTGCAAATGGTGATGACCCCACTGTTTGAGGGTGGACTCGGCGTTCCCAGCGCCATCCTCTCATCGGCCATGATCGGAATCATTGGCCTCCTGTCGATGCCGCGCCAGCGCATCGGACGCCTGTTGATGGTCAGCCTGATCACAGGGATGGCAATCATCCTCCTGGATGTGCTGCTTCCCGCCAGCCGGCCAGTTGCGAACACAATTGCGGTTCGCTGGACTCTTGCGCTGATCGTCTTTCTGGCATTTGTCTTGCTGTTTGCGCGGGAATTTTTCACGCTCGATATTCGCACAAAAATCGTCCTGGGCATTTTGGCAACCGGAGGAGTTTCGCTCGTCGTACTCGCGCTTTTTGCCTTTTATCGTGCCGGAGAGACCATTGAGACCCTCTCGGGAAGGCTGGAAACGAGTGTAGGGCTTCTCGCGGAGGAACAGCTCATCAACACTGTCTTTACGCAAGCCAGTCTTACAAACGAAGCCTTTGAAGATATTATGGCAGAAGTGGCAAGCCTTTCGGAATACTGGGTCTCCCTCCAAGACAACCACCAGGCCTTGAGCCAAGGAAGCTATTGGGATGCAAGCACAAGCCTCGTCAAATTGGCGGGGGGGCAATACGGCAGCTCGTCCGAGGATGTCTCTTCGGTGTTTATCCCCGCAAATTCGGTCCTCAATGATGCGCTGTACGCCAATCTGAATACCTCTTCCTATCTTGATCTTTATGCGCCAGGAATACTGAAGGCAAACCCAGCACTCTTGGCGGTGTATGCTATTGACACAAAAGGAGTAATTCGATACTACCCGAACATTGATCTGGCATCCATCCTTCCCCCTGATTTCGACGCGACCGAAAGACCATACTATCGCATCGCCTCACCACTTTTTAATCCGGAACGACTCCCGCGCTGGTCAATTCCCTATGTCGATGCAGCCGGCGCGGGCCTGGTGGTAACGGTCGCCGCCCCGGTCTATGTCGAAGATGAATTCCAGGGTGTGGCAGCCGCCGATATGACCATGGAAAATATAACAGCGCAGATCAGGACAATCAAGATCGGGCAAACTGGCTATTCGTTCATGATCGATAGCGCGGGCGGCATCATTTCCATGCCTCCGGCTGGCTATGCGCTTTTTGACATACGGCCCGAGGATCTTAGTCCTGAAGAATTCTTTGCACAGACAATTCTTGGAAAGGGCAGTTACGAGCTACAATCGATTACGCGCCGGATGGTCGCAGGCGGCCGCGGTCTGCTCAATGTAAGGATAAATGGGGTCGACACCTACCTGTCCTTTGCCCCCGTCGAAGCAACCGGTTATAGCATTGCCCTGGTTGTGCCCGCCGAGGAATTACAGGGAGCGATCCTAACCGCCCATGCCGAAACGCAACAGCAAATACAATCTGCCGTCCGGCTGGCTGCGCTTATTTTCTTTGCTTTGCTCCTGGCTGCCATCTCCATCAGCATGAGCATTGGCCAGATCATCGCAGCACCGATTATTCGTCTGACCCGAACAGCAGAACAAATCATTGGAGGCAATCTCAGCGCCCAGGCGAAGATTACCTCACAGGATGAGATCGGAACACTCGCCCAGGCTTTCAACACGATGACATCCCGCCTGCGGCAAATCCTCGAAGAACTCGAACGCCGGGTCGCCGACCGGACTTCCGAGTTAGCTTTGGCTAATGAAAAAATCGAACGCCGTGCCAGGCAATTCGAGGCGATTGCGGAAGTGGCAAACACGATTAGCTCAACGCGCGATATGGACAGCTTGCTGCCCCAAATTGCCACCGCGATAAGCAAGCAGTTCGGTTTTTACCATGTAGGCATCTTTCTCTTGGATCCGCGTGGGGACTATGCCGTGCTCAGCGCGGCAAATAGCGAAGGCGGGCATAAAATGCTGGCTCGTAACCACAAATTAAAGGTGGGAGAGACTGGTATCGTCGGCTTCGTGACTGGCACGGGTAAACCGCGCGTCGCACTGAACACCGGCGAAGACGTGGTTTTCTTCGACAATCCAGACTTGCCCGAGACCCGCTCTGAAATGGCCTTGCCCCTCCGCGTAGGCGAAGAAATCATTGGGGCGCTCGATGTGCAGAGTACAGTACCCAACGCCTTCGACCAGGAAGACATCAATATTCTCACAACGCTGGCGGACCAGGTAAGCATAGCCATACAGAATGCCAGACAGTATGAGGCAACACGCGAAGCTCTGGCAGAAGCCAATTCACTCTCCCGCCAGTTCGTCCAGGCAGGATGGCAGCAGTTCACGCACAGCCAGAAGCTCATTGGCATTCGGCACAGTGGCGCCCGGGCTACATTGCTATACGGCGAAAGCGAAGGGAACAAAAGTGGAGACAACTCAAATCGGTATCCGGCCGCATCGGAGGTCAACGGAGAAACCCTAGCGGTGCCAATCAAATTGCGCGGCGAAGTGATCGGCTCAGTGAATATCCAGGCTCCGGAAAACCGCAAATGGGAGCCAGATGAACTGGATATCGTGACGGCCATCATCGAACGTGCCGCTCTGGCCCTGGAAAACGCCCGCCTGTTGCAGGAATCGCAGAGTCGCGCGGCAAAAGAAGCAAAGATCGGGGAAGTGACCGCCAGGATCAGCTCATCCATCCACATACGCAATGTTCTGCAAACAGCCGTACAGGAACTGGGTCAGGCGCTTCCCGGCTCGGAAGTGATCATCCAGTTTGATCAAAACGAGAACAAGGGATAGACAGGAGTACCGTTGGGTTCCCGAACGAGCGAGACTATGTTGAAACGGATGACCAGAATTTTTGCCCCTCCGATTTTTCCGGATGATGAGGACAAAACGCGAAAGGCCAAGTATGCCAACGCGATTGCCCTGACACTTATGCTCATTGTGCTTGGGTATGAGATAGGTACGCGTTACATCAGGCGCCACACTGGCATCGAATTGTTCGATCTCATTCTGATCGGACTGGCCCTTACCATCTGGACAGGATGGATACTTTTGAAGCGCGGCCACCTAAGATTTACTTCTATCCTTCTGGTGGTTTTGATCTGGGCTGCATCGAACGGCATCGCAGTCATTGGCTACGGGGTTCGAGATACATCCTATTTGACAAACTTTTGCATTGTGATTATGGCCGGCTTGTTGCTGGGCTGGGAGGCCTCTTTGGTTGTCACCGTTGCGAGTGTTCTCTCAGCCTTTGGACTTGCGTATGCTGAGGAAACAGGACGGATCGTAAGTCCCACCGCTTCTGCTGCCTCTTTTGCACAGGATATAACTCTGATCTTTGGACTGAATACTGTCCTGATCTACTTATTGATAACTGGCCTCGAGAAGGAAGTGAAGAGATCCAGAACCAGCATGAAAGAGCTGGAGCTCTCGAATATCGATCTCAATCGCGCCCAGACCGATTTGGAGAAACACGCCGCGGAGCTCGGACAGCGCGGGCTCGATCTGGAAGCCGCCAACGAACAAATCCGGCGCCGGGCAGCGCAATTTGAGGCACTCGCGCAGGTAACGCAGGCCATCACCTCGATTCGTGACCTGCAGGAGCTGCTACCGCGTGTTGCAGCCGTAATTAGCGAGAAATTCGGCTTCTACCATGTTGGCGTATTCTTGCTCGATGAGGCGCATGAGTATGCTGTGTTGAGCGCAACAAACAGCGCGGGGGGGCGGCAAATGCTCGAGCGAAGCCATCGCCTGCGTGTGGGTAAACAAGGGATTGTCGGAAATGTGACCGCAACCGGTGAACCACGCATCGCCATGGACGTGGGCGCGGATGCCGTCTTTTTCGATAACCCGGAACTCCCCGATACCCATTCCGAGATGGCACTGCCTCTGAAAAGCGGCGGTCTTGTCATCGGCGCATTGGATGTGCAGAGCACGGAGATAGGCGCATTTACCAGTGAAGACGTACAGATGCTGAGCCTGCTGGCCAATCAAGTAAGTCTGGCGATCGAGAATGCGCGCCTCTTTGAAGCAACCCGGAAAGCTCTGGCCGAAGCGGAAGCTGTCGGCCGCCAATTCACTCGTGACGTGTGGGGAAGACTCCCCGCGGAGCAAAACCTGTTCGGGTATCGATATACCCTCGTTGGTGCTTCGCCTCTTGAAAAACCTCTTGATCTGGCGGACTCGGGTCGAGGCAAAGACCAACCCAAGGAAATGAATAAGATTGCTGTTCCCATTGCGTTGCGTGGCGAAACGATCGGCACCCTTGTCGTACAATCCCCCTCGACGGACCATTTGAGTCAGGATCAGATGGATCTGATCAGAGCAGTTGCAGAACGCGTTGCCTTATCCGTCGAAAACGCCCGCCTGTTCGAAGAGACAACCCGCCGTGCCGAACGTGAACGACTGGTCTCTGATATAACCGGCAAGATCCGAAGCGTTCATGATCCCCAAGCAATGATTCAGACGGCGATGGAAGAACTGCGCAACGCTCTTGGTGCAAGCCGTGTGGAAGTCATTCCACAGACCGTGCAGGGTGAAGAGTAGTTCGACTGCAGAACTGAGGAAATATGGCATATACAATTGCTGTGTCGAATGAAAAAGGCGGAGTCGCCAAGACAACTTCCACATTGTCGCTCGGCGCGGCGCTCGCCGAATTAAATTATCGCGTCCTGCTGATCGATCTCGATCCGCAAGCCAATCTGAGTCTCGCGCTGGGTCTGGAGGCGGGAGAGGCGGAGATTACAACGGCCAATATCCTCATTGAGAACGCGGCGATCAATTCTGCAATCCGCAGAACGGGCGTGGCAAATCTGGATCTGGCCCCATCCAACCCGCGTATCGAGAGCGCTGAACAACACCTGCCGATGCGGAGTTATTATCTCACAACCCTGCAAAAGGCGCTCAGAGCCGTCCCGCTGCCCTATGACTATGTCCTGCTTGATTGCCCTCCTGCACTCGGTGCCATCACACTTAACGCGCTCTCGGCAGCGGACCTGCTGATCATCCCGACGCAGGCAGAGTATTTTTCAGCATATGCATTAAGAAATATGATGGGCTCCATTCGGCGCGTCCGCCAGGAAAGCAACCCAAATCTTGCTTACCGAATCCTGGTCACCTTGCTGGATCGGCGCAATCGTACACATCGGAACATCTTTGAACAATTACAAGCCACGTTCGGGCATGGTGTTTTTACGACAGTCATCGAAGTCGACACGAAACTTCGTGAAAGCCCAATTGCCGGTTTGCCTATTATGCAATATAAGCCGACGAGCCGGGGCTCACAGCAATACCGCGTGCTGGCCCAGGAGTTGATCGAGTATGCCAAAGAAGAAGCCAATCGCCAAAAGGCTTAATCGATTATTCGAGGATATGACGCCGGAAGAAACCGCCGCACAGCCGACGCCTGTCACGCGCCAGGATGTGAACGGCGATAAGACTCCGTCCTCGGCTAAGGCTACGACTCCCCAGTTTACGCGCCCACTCGATGCCGTCAGACCTGCCTCCCAGAATGAGCTCGCCATTTCGCTGGCGTTCCAGACGGGGGAAAACCAGTGGGCTACTTTACAGGTTATAGACGAAACGGCTCCGCGCGCCTGGAGCCAGGATGAGCAGCTGCTTGTCAAACAGGTCGCAGATCAGCTTTCCCTGGCGCTCGAAAATGCCAGGTTATTTCAGGAGACCCAATCTCGCGCCGAGGAACTGAGTGTGCTCAATGAGATGGGTCGTGAGATTTCCACCAAATTAGAGATCTCGGCCATCGCGGAAGTCATTTACCGGTATACCAGCCGGCTAATGGATACCAAGAATTTCTTTGTCGCCCTCTTCGATGAAAAAACCGAGGAAAAAAGCTATCCGTTGGTTCTCGAAGAGGGGCGGCGCATGCTGCTCCCATCTGTGAAATTGGGCAACCGTGGTTTTTCAGACTACATCATCCGGAACAAGAAAATGGTGTTCGCTGCCACAGATGTACCCGGCCATATGAAAAACCTGGGCATTGAGATTGGTCCGATGACCGAGGATGATGCGCTTTCCCAGTGCTGGTTGGGCGTGCCCATGCTGATCGGTGATCGCGTACTCGGCGTGATTTCCGTGCAGAGCACCCAGAGGCCGCATGTTTTCGATGAGCACGACCGCGACATCCTGGCAACAATTGCCAGCCAGGCTGCAATTGCAATCCAGAACGCCCGCCTTTTCGATGAGGTCACTACGAGTCAGGCTCAGCTTTCCGAGGCCCTCCAGATCGCTCGCTTGGGATACTTTGAGATTGATCTCAATGACCGGACGATTCAGCTAACAGCCGAGCTGTATGCGC
>DASTFG010000213.1:0-3731 GCA_035708785.1 Anaerolineales bacterium | reverse complement strand
GCAACGATAGGTATAGACGGGCATTCTTCCTTCTCCTTACGGTTTAACCAGCACGGCATTATAGCGCGGCTGAAGAGTGGCGGCAAGGGAGAACCCATATGAGTTGCGTTAACAAAGGTTTCACGCCGTAAGTGTTAAGGTGAAGTTGTATTGCGGTCAAAAGATTCAGGTCTGGCTGCCAGGGGAGGAGTGCAGCAAAGGCTTGCACAGCTACAGCGGATGATTGAGATCCCAGAGGATGCGCAAACCTTCGAGGGTAAGCCACGGCGCGATGATCTGGATCACATCGGTTTCCTGCGCGACGATTGCCGCCAGGCCGCCTGTTGCGATGACCTTCATCTCCGGGCCAAGCTCTTTGCGGAAGCGTTCCACCATTCCCTCGACCATGCTGACATAGCCAAACAGCAGGCCGGACTGCATGGCGTGGACTGTGTTGCGGCCGATAATGGACGGCGGCCTTTGCAGGTCGATGCGCGGCAGCTTGGCCGCGTGTGTGAAGAGCGCTTCTGTCGCCAGGTTGATGCCGGCTGTGATCGCGCCGCCCAGATATTCCCCATCTTTTGTCAGGGCATTGAATGTGGTTGCCGTTCCGAAATCGATCACACATGCAGGCCCCCCGTAAAGATACATCACCGCCACGGCATCCGCGATGCGGTCTGCACCGACTGCTTTTGGATCTTCGTAACGTACTTTGACCCCGGTCTTGATCCCTACATCGACGACGAATGGCTCCTGGTGAAGATATTCCTTACAGGCCTGTACGACGCGGCCCGTCAGCTGCGGTACCACAGAGGCAAGGCAGATGCCTGTCACATCCTGGACGGTGTGCTTGGCATTCTCCAGGAGTCCCTGGAATTGCAGCCCATATTCATCCGGCATGCGGGCATGGTCTGTCGCCAGCCGCCAGTGTGAGCCCAGGATGTTCCCGTCGTACAGGCCCAGGGTCACGTTCGTATTGCCGATGTCGATTGTAAGGAGCATGAAACAAGTATACACGGGAACAACTAGACATGTAAACAGGTCAGAGCAAGAATCCCGAATGTGTTTACCGGTGTACTTCTCTCCCGTTTACTTTACCCTTTCGATGATCTCCGCGGCCATGTCGAACTTGTGGAACTGCGGCATGATATATACGCCTCCCGCCCAGGCTTTGAGCTCGTGGATCAGCTCGACGGCGATCTCTACGCCGGTGCGGACGCCGCTCTCCGAGTCTCCCGCGGCTTCGATCCTCTTTCTCGTCTCGCCGGGGATGAAGATCCCGGGCACTTCGTTGTGGAGGAAGTTGGCATGCCTCACATTGACCAGCGGGAGGATACCCACCAGGACCGGTTTCTCGAGTTTCCCATACCTGGCTTCGTATTCCTGCAGCAGTGTACGCCCGTCCTTGCCGTCATAGACCGGCTGTGTCAGGAAGAAATCCGCGCCTGCCTTGACCTTGCGGTGCAGGTTTTTGATCTCCCTTTCCATATCCGGTGGGCATAGGTTCAAGGCCGCGCCCACAAAGAAGCTTGTCGGCTGCCCGATGCTGGTGCCCGAATGATCCACCCCATTATTGAATCCCTGTTTGATGAGCTTGATGACGCCGGAGGGAACCAGATCATAGTTATCCATCGCTTCGGGGTAATCGCCGATCGCGGTGGGGTCGCCCATCACCACAAACACATTGCGGATCCCCAGCGCATGCGCGGCCAGTAAATCGCCCTGGACGCGCAAGAGGTTGCGTCCTCGGGTGGGGAAGTGAAGGGTCGACTCGACCCCAACTTTGCGCTGGAGGACATCACACACGGCCCAGGCGGACATCCTCATGCGGGCCATGGGGGAGTCGGCAACGTTGATCACGTCCGCGCCCGCGTCGGCCAAGAGGGAGGCCCCTGCGAGCAATTTATGGGTCGAAAGCCCGCGCGGCGGATCCATTTCGACCGAGATTGCGAATCCACCGGTGGTCAATTTCTGGGCGAACTGGGTTGGCTGCTCCTGCGCGGTCTCTGTGATTTCCTCCTGAGGCAGGATGACGATCTGTGAAGGATCGGACCGGGGCGCCGCAGCCAGTGCCTTGTGCATTGCCGCGATATGCTGAGGGGTTGTCCCACAGCAGCCCCCGACGATGCACGCGCCCATCTCGCGGAACGAAAGCGCATATTCGCCGAAGTACTCCGCGTCTGCAGGATACATAATGCGCCCTCCCACCTGTTCCGGCCAGCCCGCGTTCGGCTTGACCCAGAATTTCCCGTCCGGCACAGCCTGGCACATCTGCTTCAGGATGCGCAGGAGCTGGGCAGGACCGCCGGAACAATTGACGCCGATCACATCCACGCCGGATTCCTGGAGTGTGCGCGCGACTTTGGTCGGATCGTCGCCGAGCACCGTCCGGTCGTCGCGCGTAAAAGTAACCGAGGCGACCAGTGGCAGGCTGCAAACCTGCCTGGCTGCCTGGATCGCCTCCTTGATTTCATAGAGGTCGCTCATCGTCTCGATGACGATCAGATCCGCGCCTGCGCCGGCCAGCGCGCTGATCTGCTCGGCGAACGCAGCCCGCGCCTGCTCAGGCTGCACGCGTCCGAACGGCGCGATACGCACCCCGAGGGGGCCAACGGAACCGGCCACCAGCACATCCCTGAACGAGGCCGCGACGACGCGTTTGGCCAAATCCACACCGGCCCGGCTGAGCTGGATTACATGATCGTCCAGCCCATGCTTGCTCAATTTGAAGCGGTTCGCCCCAAAGGTATTCGTGAGGATCAGCTGCGCGCCGGCTTCGATGTAGGCGCGATGGATATCTGCGACAGCCGATGGATTGGTGAGATTCAGTTCGTCGAAGCATTTATCGAAGCCGACGCCGCGCGCGTGCAGCATGGTTCCCATGGCGCCATCTGCGAGAATGGTTTCGGTTGAAAGGCGTTCCAGTAAATTCATTTCATTTCCTTATGGTTTTTTGATTACCGCTAAGACCGCGCCTTCGCGCGTGACGGCGTAAACGACATCCGCATCCGGAAAGGAAGTCTCTTCGAGATTGTAGCGGGCAAGCGTGACGACGGCATCGTAATGGTCTGCCCGTTCGGCTTCATATGCCGAATACAGGTGAAAATCGGGGCGGGCAAAGGTCCCGAGGAGATGCGCCGGGCCGTCCACCCAGACATTTGCGTTAGGCGGCGCGATCAAGTTGAGTTGCTCCGCCGCATCACGGTAAGAGGTTCCCCAATAATCCAATTCAAACGACTGCGCTGCACCACGCACACCGCCGACGAACTGGTTATAGTAAATATACTCGTACGGGTGAAGCCTTACGGAGGCGAGCAAGCCCGGTAAGAGCATCAGCGCGATCAAGGCGCCTTGCGGAAGCGGTTTGCGGATTTGATCGAACGCCAGGCCGGCCATGAAAAAGACAGGCGGCAGGATAAAGAACGACTGGCGAAAGTTATCGTACATCGTAGGGCGCACGAGGATAAATGTGACCAAAGGCAGAACGAACCAGATAAGCGTCAATATCAGCAATTCACGGCTCTTCACTTGCTTCTTCACAGCACTGTAGACGGTCACCGCCAGACCAACGCTGAACAGAATCCAGACCGGCTCCGTCAATTGAATAGCCAGAAGGACTGGCAGATAAGAGGCCGGCAGTCCGTTGGCGCGGTATGTGTCCCCATTGAACAGAACCGTTCCCGGCCAGGGATGCTGTGCCATGATCCTCACCGTCTCGAGGAAATGACCGATGGGATCCGGCCAGAGATAGG
>DASTFG010000212.1:0-6102 GCA_035708785.1 Anaerolineales bacterium | reverse complement strand
AGAAAGTCTATGCGAGCAAAACTAAAATCTCTTCGGTTTGTTCTTCCTTTACTGGTAATTCTTTTCCTGGTGGCTTGCAGCGACCGCATCATTCAGTACAAAGGAAATTGTGGGCAGCAGACCCAGCAGTTTATGGACTATGTCTATTCCCTCGTCATTGACGAGCTTAATCCGGTGATAGCGGATGGCTTTGATTCGGGACCAACCGCGGGTGTTATGAAGAGAATAGAGGCATTGGATACAAGGATGAGCAAATTAAATACTCCTGAATGCAATCCAAGAACGGAAGCTGTAAAAGACGCGTTGCGTCTCTATATGTTAGAGACGAAAAACTATTTTATGGTTGTAGCCGGGCGTGCAGTCTACGGCGAGGGTCAAGTTCAAGGACAACGCTCAAAAATGTATGAGGCCGGCCTGGCCTTCGAGATCGCATTTGCAGACGCGCGCAAATAGTCCTCGCCAATTTGTCGTACATACCCCGCGCGGTGAGGGTGGCCTTGACCGGGATCCGCTCTTCGTGCCGCCGGGTTGGAACAAAACCCTCACAGAGTTGACTGAGGGAGAATAAGTACAGACTTCCCTGCGGAAAAGGGCAATACACAAGCCTCGCCGGTTTCCAGGCGAACAGGGGAAGTGAACCATCACGATGCCCGGACAGCTACGCCTTTGAGATACCGTGCCCATGAACATCGAGTTCAGCGGCAAGATCTGGTTCTGGCAAGGCCCCGCCTCCTGGTTCTTCGTGACCGTTCCGGAGAAGGAGAGCCGCGACCTGAAGGCACTTTTGGGATTGGTGACCTGTGGCCGGGGCGTGATCCCGGTCCATGCGCGGATCGGCAAGACCGGGTGGCAGAACTCACTAAGCATCGCGCAGGAGTAATTCGAACATTCGTGCTATAATGCCTTTGCTCATACGGAGGAGTATCCTACAGCATGAATGCAGATGCCTTTCGCCATTTCTACGACTACCACTTCACGGAAAACCGCAAGATCTGGGATCGTTGCGTCACGCAACTATCCCCTGAACAGTTCACCCAACCTGTAAACTACTCTCATGGGTCTGTTCGAGATCAAATTCTTCATCTCATTAGTTGTGATGATTCCTGGTTCAGCGAGCTGCGAGGCGTCGAGCCCTCAGAGCCGTTTCCGCCCGCTAACTCCGACGATCGCGAAAGCATTCGCGCCCACTGGGACAGCGTTGAGCAAAAGATGCGCGCGTATCTTGCAGAATTGCAGGACGATATGCTGTTCGACAAGCCGATAGAAGAACCGGAAGAAGACAAAGATCTTATCGCGTGGCAAGTGTTTCTCCATGTGGTTAATCACGGCACGGATCATCGGGCACAGCTACTCAGAGTACTGAACGATCTGGGGGTCGAGACCACATACCAGGATTACATCTTCTACGTCTACGAGCACATGTAGCTGTTTTCCTCTGTATTCTAGTGATGCGCGCTGAACGTGGGTCGCTTCACGATATGCCCACCCCCTTCGAGGCCAAAAGTGCTGCAATGCGAGCGAGCCGCTCGGATAAGAGTCCGCACCAAGTAACCATAAGGAGCTACTTATGAATAAATCTGAGCTTCTGAACTGGCTGCAGGAAGAGTATCGGCAATGGGAAGCGTTTCTCGATCAGATT
Source organism: Anaerolineales bacterium (assembly GCA_035708785.1). Taxonomy (GTDB): domain Bacteria; phylum Chloroflexota; class Anaerolineae; order Anaerolineales; family Villigracilaceae; genus Defluviilinea. The sequence goes on along the minus strand of DASTFG010000212.1, from coordinate 4,463 downwards.
GGCCCGGCGCGAATGGATCAACCCGGCGTGAACGGTGACTGGTCCATGAAGGACGTCGTCGCGCACCTGACCGGCTGGAACCGCTGGCTGGTCGCCCGCCTGCAGGCTGCAGGACGCGGCGAACCGGAACCGCCTCCTCCCTGGCCCGCGCACCTGCAAACGGAGGATGAGATCAATGCCTGGATCTATGAGTACAATCGCGGGCGCCCGGTGGCTGAAATCCTGGAGGAAACGAATCGAGTATTTCAACAGCTCGTGGCTGTCATTCAAAGCTTACCTGACGATATCCGGATCGAAACGATCGAACCGGCGTACTACCTTGTCTGGGTGGACGATCAGCGCTTCCCCGCCGGTGAATTCTTTGACCATTTCCGTGACGACCACGAGCCCGACATACGCGCCTGGCTTGCGCGTGTGGAAAAATAATAATTCCAGTCCGTGGATGCCCCCCTGATATACTACGGCGCGGCCACAGACACACTTGGGATGCCAGGAAAGGAAGATAATCATGCTGACACAGGGACAGCGCAGCTTCTACGACGAGAACGGTTATCTGCTCGTCGAGGGACAGTTTACCGCTGAGGAGGCCAGCGCATTTCGCCAGGAAGCGCATGCCCTGATCGAGCGCCTCTCCCAGCATGCCGACATCAACCCCACCTGGGGAAGCGCCAGGCAGATCGCCGAGGGCACCAAACTTCTGCATTGTCACAACGTGCAGTTCTATTCGGCCGTCTTCACCCGCCTGCTGGTAGATGAGCGCCTGACCGGCGCGGCAGCCAGCCTCATCGGCAGTCCGAACGTCCAGCTTCACCACAACAAGCTGTTCATCAAGCCGCCCGAGAAGGGCTCCCCTTTCCCTATGCACCAGGACTATCCTTATTTCCCGCATGAACATCACAGCATGCTGGCCGCGGTCATTCACTTCGACGATGCGCCGCTGGAAAAGGGCTGCATCCGGGTCGTGCCGGGGAGCCACAAGCGGGGCCCGATCGAGCATAACTCAGAGGGCGGCTTCCACCTGCCCTTCGATCAATACCCGCTCGAATCCAGCGTGCCCTGCCCGGCCAGGGCCGGCGATGTGCTCTTTTTCAACTACCTGACCGTCCACGGCTCGGGTGTGAACTTGAGCCAGGAAGCGCGCACCACGCTCCTGGTGCAGATGCGCGACCCCGAGGATAAGCCGACCGTGAAGACACATGAGTCGCGCGGGCAGGGGATGATGCTGCGGGGATACGACCCGACGGCTCTGCCCCCCGAGGCGCAGCGCTCCATGTAGCATGGTTTCACGCGGCGGGCCAAGGTCAACGGATCGAATGCTACCGGCTGAACACGATCATGGTAATCCTTGACAACCACGATAAGGAGTCCACATGACAACTTCTCAACCTGAGGGCTTCCTCGCCGTCCCGCCGGCCGGCAAGGGACCCGGTGTATTGGTCCTGCATGCCTGGTGGGGGCTAAACGACACCATGAAGGCTTACTGCACCCAGCTGGCTGAATCCGGTTTCGTGACCTTCGCCCCCGACCTCTATCATGGCAGGGTCGCGGACAATGTTGCCGATGCGGAATTCCTTGGCAAAGCCCTCGACGCGGACCACCTCCGGGCCAGGGCCGAGATCGCGGAGGCAGCGATGTTCCTCAACGAACGTGCCGGCCCAGCCGAGCGCGGCCTTGCAGTGATCGGCTTCTCCCTGGGTGCCTATTATGCGCTGGACCTCGCCGCCGCCAAGCCGGAACACATTCGTTCCGTCGTCCTCTATTACGGGACCGGGGATGGCGACTACAGCAGCTCAAGAGCAGCCTACCTCGGTCACTTTGCCGCGGAAGATGAGTTCGAGCCGCAATCCAACGTCGACGAATTGGAGCAATCCCTGAGGCGGGCCGGCCGCCCGGTGACTTTCTATCGTTACCCTGGCACTGGACACTGGTTCTGTGAACCTGACCGCTGGCAGGCATACAACCAGGCAGCTGCGGACCTGGCCTGGGACCGGACCCTGGCCTTCCTGAAGCGTTCCTCCACCTTGTGAGTTCGACCAATACCTGCTGCTAATGAAGCCCTCGGCGCGGGACGCTGCGCGATGCACATCCGACTGGGCAAGAGACCGCCCCAGCCGGAAGATGTTGAATATGAACAAGACCAGATTTTTAGCAATAATACGCTCCAGACGCGCGCGTTTGGAAGAAGGTTTGGCAAGGCTAGATGAAGCAGAGCTGGAGCTTAGAGGCTGCAGTGGATATCGCGGGCGTGACCAGGGAAGAACAGACAGAACGCAACGACCGGATCTTTAAGAAGAATAAAGATCAGCCTGTCGCTGAAGGACCGGCTGGCAAACAATTTCCTGTGCGAGGAGGTATTCGAACGATATGAGCCCCATCCGCATGTCGAAACTGGAAACGGCGATGCGCCTCGTCCTTGCATTCAATGAAGCCTTCAACCGCCACGATGTCGCGGGGATGATGCAGCACATGAGCGATGATTTTGTCTTCGAAAATACATATCCGGCGCCGGACGGAACTGTATACGCCGGAAAGGAAGCAGTCGCCCGCTACTGGCAGGACTTCTTCGACAAGTCGCCCCACGCCCGGATCGAGATCGAGGAGATCTTTGGCATGGGTGAGCGCTGCATCATGCGCTGGCGCTACCGATGGATCGACCCGGCAGGGAAAGAAGGGCACGTCCGCGGAGTCGATATCTTCCAGGTTAGAGACGGCCTCATTCACGAGAAGCTGTCCTATGTCAAGGGGTAGACCGGCTGTGAAAGACATCTACCTCGGTGTCATTTTCAGGCAACTCAACGAATATCTTAAAAGGATTGTTTACGGAGGTGATCCATGAATATGTACTCGAGGTTTGGCGTCATGATCGGGACATCTACCATCGTCATGTACCTGCTGATGTATCTCAACACGTACCAGATGGACCATGTCTTCTTCAGCGAAACGCGAGTTTACATGGCGCTGATCATGGGGGCAGCAATGGCCGTCATCATGCTCACATATATGAGGGGTATGTACACGAACCGGAGAGTCAATGCCGGCATCTATGCTGCCAGCCTCATCGTCTTCGCCCTGGCGCTCTGGCTGGTCCGCAGCCAGGCAACCGTCGACCAGGTCTCCTACATGAAGGCCATGATCCCGCATCATTCCATCGCGATCCTGACCAGCGAGCGCGCCCAGATCTCCGATCCGCGCGTGCGTGAGCTTGCCGACACGATCATCCAGACGCAGCGCGAGGAAATCGCCGAGATGAAAGCCCTCATCGAAGACCTCGAGCGGTAGCCATCGGACCCAGGGCTCAGGATGATCTCGTGGAGATAACTTCTCGTTCTATTCCGCCTCGCGGGTCATCTCCTCGACTTCCACAACCCGCACGCGCCGCGCTCGCTTCCTCTTGCTGCGAGGCGTACAGCCGGTCAGCTCATACTCGGTCGAGTCGTCGCCATAGATCCCTCTGACGCCTGCGCGCACCCGCTTGACCTGATCCCACGCAGATAGAAACAGGTCGTCGCGCCGGTGGCGCATCTCGATTAATTGCTTCTCGAGCTTTGCTACATTATGCTGCATCTGGTACATGCCTTCGATGACCGCGGCCAGCCCTTCGAGTTTCAGGCTGCCGAAAGTCACATCCTCGCCGATTCGCTGCCAGGCGACCCGGGTTTGGACAGCTTGCTTGAGGACGTTCGATGGATAGAGCTTTTTGCCCATGTCAATGTTACTCCTTTTGAGTGTGATGAGCTCCCGGGGGTAGTCGGGGGTTGGATTTATTATGACTCAGAGCGTGTCAGGCTGCAATCCACAAACTTGTAAGCTCGGACGACGCAGCGGCATCAAACTCCGCCCTGGCGGCGTTCACATCCGATTGGGCGGGACTCGCCTCCGCCATGTCGGCACTCACCCCCGACATAGCGGGACTCACCTCCGCCCCGGCGGCACTGACATCCGCCGTGGCGGGACTTGCATCCGCCATAGCGGGACTCGCCCCCGACGTATCGGGACTCACCTCCGATGCGGCGGCACTGACCCCCGATAGCGCATGACTCACCTCCGCCCCGGCGGCAGCAACCTCCGCCGTAGCGGCACCGATCTGCAAGAGGGCGGGATCAAACCCGGCAGCCCGCGGACCGTCCTCGAACGTGCCACTTCCAACCGTAAACCCAGTTAAGAAAGCTAGGGAATTTCCCAGCTAGGAAAAAATCGTCCACCGGCGTATCCTATAGCGAAATCCAGGGAGCAAACAGGCATGGATGTCATTGTTCCCTTCAACATAAGGAGGTTTCCATGGCAAGCGTCGTTGGTAGTTGGTCCATTACCGTCGATTGGGGCTGCGACGGCAGCATTACAGGCTCGTTCAACATCACATTCAATGCAGATGGGACATGGAATTCGACACCCTTTGTTCACAACGGGAGGTGGTATCAGGTGGAAGGCCTGGTCGTGTGGACGTTCAGCGATGTCCGGAACCT
>DASTFG010000211.1:0-5661 GCA_035708785.1 Anaerolineales bacterium | reverse complement strand
GCCGCGCCGGCCCAGAGCGGAGGCAGAAAGGATGACCTGAAGCTGCTCAAGGGCGTGGGGCCGACGATCGAGAAGCGCCTGAACGAGGCAGGGATCTACACCTTCGCCGGCCTCGCGCAGCGCACACCTGCCGAAGTGGAGCAAATCCTCGGCAGCCTGCGGCGCGTCTCCGGCAGAGAGATGATCGCCGAAGCCAGGAGACTGGCGCGTTAAAAGAGGACCCCACGAGAGCATCTCCATCCCCGATCAGGTGTTAGTGATTCCATCCAATAAAACGTAGCATCGCGTTTCTTCGACAACGAAAAGGACCGCAGCATGAATGCCCTTGCCGTACTCGTCCTGGGTCTGCTCATCGGCTGGCTGGTCGAATGGGCGATCGACTGGTTCTACTGGCGCCGCCGGATCGACACGGTAACCGGAGAGAACACGACTCTCAGGGAACGGATCACTTCCCTCGAAACAGAGAAATCCAAAAGACCGCCAGCGCGCAGGAGCAAAGTCCTGACCGACGAGAACGGCAACGATAACCTGCAGGCCATCAAGGGGATTGGCCCTGCCTTTGCCCGGCGGCTTCACGAGGCGGGGATTTCTACGTTCGAGCAATTATCCAGACTGACACCGGAGCAATTGGAAGAAATCCTGGGGACACTGTACCGGCGGTTCTTCTCCAAACAGGAGACCATTCGCGCCCAGGCGGAAGAATTCGCACAGTTGAAAGCGCAGCAGCGTTAAGGGGCAGCCATGGAGTCATCGAGGCGCGCGCCCGGGTACGACCTCTTCAAGCTGATCGTTGCAATCCTGCTTGCGATCCTGTTCCTCTTCCTTGTGTGGAGGCAGACTCCGCAGTCACCGCCTCTTCAGGCATTCGAGCCGACCCGCACACTGCCCCCGGCAACGGAAATCAGGTCTCCCAGCGCTTCGCTCGCCGCCACGCCAGGCCGGACGGAGCCGCCCGAGGCAAGCCTGACAATAGGCGCCATAATCTCCCTCCCGCAGGAGACGGCGACGGCTACCGCGACGGCCCTTGCTGAAACGGCTATTCCCTCCCCCACCGACACTCCTGCACCTACCCATACTTTGGTCGTGACTCTGACACCGCTCCCATCCCCCGCAGCCACCGCGGTTGCGGCGGTACCAGCCAGCATGGATGTCTGCGAAGTAGCGGGTGCACGCTCACGCCTCGAGACCGGACGGCGCGCGACGATCCTCCGCCGGTTGAACTTCCGTTCTTCACCGGGCATCCGGGATAACTGGATCCTGACGAATATTCCCGGCACACAGGTTGAGGTCGTCGGCGGGCCGGAATGTGTGCCTCATCTGTGGGGCGCTTATGTGTGGTGGCAGATTCAGCTACCCGATGGCCGGATTGGCTGGTCTGCGGAGGGCTCACTGCATGGGACGTTCTATTTCATGGAGCCAGAACCATAATCGTTCCTCCCTTAATTTATGAAAGTTCTTTCAAAAACTCCTTCACCATCTCATTGAACTCGGCGGCATTCGATTGGTGCAGCACGTGCCCGGCCCGCATGCTTTTCCCGACCGCACGCGGCATGGCCGTCACAAGCCTGGGGAAAGAGGCCGGCAAGAGCGTCTGATCCCGGTCGCCCCAGACCACCAGGGTCGGGAAAGAAATGGACGGCAGATACGGATCGAGGTCCTGCCATGTATTCGGCACGTTGTAAATCCCGGGTGCAACCCGGGCATAGTCTCGCGCGGTCTGCGCCCGGACGTGCTCGGGCAGGGCATGTAAGACGCCATCCCCGCGCCCCATCGCGATACTGGTCACGTCCACGATCATGCGGAAGATCCATTTGGGTGTCCGCTGGACGATGAAGCTGTTGAGTTGAGGGCGGTGATACGTCCGCCGGAGGAGCGGAGGCAGCTGCCGGAGAGAATAGAGCGGGTTGACGAGGACCAGGCCGCGGGTCCAGGCCGAGACGCGGCGCGCGTATTCCAGCGCAATGTATCCCCCGAGGGAGTGACCGATCAGGATGGCGGGCTGTGTGAGGCGCAGGGATTTCATCCAGGTCAAAAAATGCTCGAAGAGCCAGTCCATGTGATAGGCGCGCGAATCCGGCTTTGGGCTGTCGCCGTGCCCGAGCAGGTCGAGGGCGTAGGAGGCGTATCCGCTCCCTGTAAGCTCGGGGATGAGCTCGTCCCAATCGTGCAGCGACGCGGCAAAGCCATGGATCATGATCACAGGCGGACCTTCGCCCTGCTGGACATAATTTGCAGTTGTGGGAATCACGTCGTTAGTTTTCTGTGTGTCTCTCATATCTTCGGGCTAATTCTCTGCGCAGGACCTTTCCTATGAAAGTTCTCGGAAAGTCCTCCATAAAGATCACAAAGCGCGGCACGAGGTGCGGAGGCAGCCTGCGCCGGCAATACTCGATGACCGCGTTCGGCGTGAGGGAATCCTTGCCCGCGATCACGAACGCGAACGGGCGGCCCGCGACAGCCGTCACCGCAACTTCACGGACCTTCGGAATTTCATAGATCACTTCCTCCACATCACGCGGGAAGGCGGGCTCCTTCTTCCGCGCCGATGGGAACCACATATCGGCCTTGCGGGCAATGATGCGGGCGTAGCCTTCCTCGTCCGCCTGGGCGATATCGCCCGTGAGGAGCCAGGGCCCCCCCGATGGGCGAAGCCATGTCGAAGGGCCGTCCGCGATGAGCACTTCCTCTGTGGCTTCCGGGTCCTTCCAGTAGCCCAGCATGACCTGCGGGCCCCGTACCGCCAGCTCGCCGATCCCTCCCGGTTTGACTTCCTTGTCCCGGTTTGCCAGGTCCAGGATGACTGCCTCTGTGGACGGGATCGGGATGCCGATCGTGCCGACCTTGCGCTTGCCGCCCAGCGGATTGGCATGCGTGACCGGCGAGGCTTCGGTCAATCCATACCCTTCGACAAGGCGGCCCCCGGTCAGTTTCTCGAACGCCTCCTGCACTTCGACGGGCAGCGGCGCGGAGCCGCTGATACAGGCCTTGATGGACTGGATCCCGTATTTACGCACGCCACGGAAGTTATTGATCGCGACATACATGCTCGGTACACCGGGAAAGATCGTCGGCTTATAACGCTTGATGGCTTTGAGGATATTCAGCGTCTGGAACTCCGGCTTCAGGATCATCGCCGCGCCGAGCGAGACTGGCACATTCAGGGCGGTCGTCAGCCCATAACTGTGGAAGATCGGGACCACACACAGGAATCTCTCCCTGCCTTCGGCGGCATCCGGCAGCCAGTGCCGGGTCTGCAGAGCGTTTGCCACCAGGTTATAGTGCGAAAGCATCACACCCCTGGCCTGCGCGGTCGTCCCGCCGGTGTACTGGATGACCGCCAGGTCTTCCGGCGCGACCTCCACCGCGGGCGATTTTCTGCTCCGGCCTCCGAGAAAATCCTGCCAGGCCAGGGCGTTCGGCAGGCGAAAGCCGCGGTTCCGCCAGTGCGAAAGAATATACTTTGGCAGCGAGAGATAATCGGCGGCGTCTGTTAACACAACGTGCGGGACATTGCTCCCGTCGCGGATCTGCTTGGCCAGTCCGGCCCACATCGAGAGGGTGACCAGCACGCTGGCATCCGATTCCCGGACCTGCCGGACCACTTCCTCCGGCTCGATCACGGGCGGCACGAAGACGGACGTCCCGCCGGCCTTCATCGTTCCATAAAAGCCGATCAGCATCTGCGGGATGTTCGGCATCAATAAGACGACGCGGGCTCCCTTGCCCACACCCAGCCCGATGAGGGCATTGGCGAAGCGGTTGGCTTCATGGTTCAGGCGGCGGTAAGTGAGACGGCTGCCTTCGAAGAAGATCGCGGGATGGTTTGGGAAACGCCGGACTGCCGAGCGCAGGAGATGATGGAGAGGGATATTCGGAACATCGACGGTATACGGGACGCCCTCTTCGTAATTCTCGAGCCAGGGACGGTCCCTGCGGATGGCGTCACGCCCGCCTTTTTCTTGGGTGAGCGTCGTGGACTCCCGCCATGAGCGCTGGCCCTCGCCGGACAGGAAGCGCTCGATGGCGCGGTCCACGGCCTCGCGCCGCTCCAACATGACCATGTGGCCGGATGCCCCGATATCCGCCTCTGCCGCCCCGGGAACGGTTTCGGTCACCTTCTCGAATAATGGGCGCTCGAATACACGGTCGCGGTTCCCCCGGATGACCAGTGTCGGCACGGCCAGCGAGCGAAACTTTTCCCAGCCGTTCCATTTGGACATGTTCTGCGAGTAAAGCTGTTTGAGCGCATACGGCGGAGAATGCAGCCAGCCGCGAGTCAATGGCCCGATCGCGCGCAGCAACCAGGCCGGCAAACTCAAGGCAAACCGGTAATACGGATTGAGCCGGAATTCACCCGCGGTCGCGATCAGGACAAGCCGCTCCACCCGGTCCGGGTGCTTGAGCGCATATTCGGTGACAATTGCGCCGCCGAACGAATGCCCCACCAGCACGAATTTCCCCTTGACCTTTAATAAGACCAGGGCCGTTTCCAGGTCTTCAACGAGGCGAGACATTTGATAGCCGGTGCCCGGCTTATCGGAGAGGCCATGCCCGCGCAGATCCAGCGCGATGACGCGGTTCTCCATGGCGAACTTCTGCAGCTGGTACTGCCATTGCTCCGCATGTCCCCCGAAGCCGTGGATAAAGACAAAGGTCCGCTGGGGATGCTCCGGCGAGATATCGATCGCCGAAAGCCTGACCAGCGGGTTTGTCGAGACGCGTACTTCGTAACGATAAAGATCGATGTCGATCGCCATGCAGGGAGTTTACATGAGAGAGAGAGGGATGTCAATTTTTTAAGGAAGGAGCCCGCACCGCTGTGTCGTCGGTGCGGGCTGACGTCTGCCCACTGAGGAGGAAGGACAAGCGTAGCAGTCCTGTGGATAAGCGGGCAGGCACGTCCCGGCGGGCTAGGGAGTCCTCAGTTCCGAATGGCGGAGGAAGTAATCCGAGAGATCAGCCGGGCCCGAGGTCCGCAGCTCGGAGTGCCGCAGGAAGTAATCGGACAGGTCTGCTGCGCTGCCTGAAGCAGCTATCAGTTTCGGGTGCCGCTGGAAATAGTCTGACAGTTCGGAACTGCCGGTCACGGGGATGGCTGCACCCTGAAGGTCAACTGTCCACGCCGGATGCCGCAGATAGAAATCACCGGTCGTATCAACGGCGGCTGGGGGCGGCGCGATCAGCGCGGGGTGGCGCTCGAAGTAGTCCGACAGTTCGGAATTGACCGGCACAGGCGCGATGACCCAGTTCGGGTGCCGCAGGTAGAAGTCGGCTGCCAGATCGGCCACGACCGGCCCGGCCACCCGCAGCCCAGGATGGCGCTCATAATAATCGGACCTGGCCTCCGAAATAGCGGAGACAGGGATGACGACAGGCTCCGGAGCCGGGATGGCAGGAGTCATCACAAGAGCCAACACAACGACGGCCACGATCGCTAGAGCAGCGGCAAGGTACAGGTTGAGATTGCGGGTATTGGATAAAACGGTAAACATCTTGGTCTCCTCGACTGGGGGAATGTGGTGTCCCAATCTATGACCATAGTTTACGCACGCCGCGTCCCTGAGCGTGTTTTCGAGCGTGGATCGAGCGTGTTTTTTTGTGTGTTTTTGAGATTGTTTTCGGCTGGATCTCCCCACATGGAGCCTGACGGCTTTCTATTGC
>DASTFG010000210.1:0-4218 GCA_035708785.1 Anaerolineales bacterium | reverse complement strand
TCATGATGCCCCCTAATGATCTAAAGGAAAAAATAAAGGTCAAATCGAGACAATTGGGATTTATCCTGGCTGGCGTGACCACTCCCGAACCTCCCCCACATTACTCCACGTTCGAAAACTGGCTGGCGCAAAACCATCATGGGACGATGGAGTATCTCGCCACAGAACGTTCGCGCCTGCGCCGCGCCGACCCGCGCCAGATCCTCCCTGAATGCAAATCCATCCTTGTGCTGGCAACCCCTTATTCACCCCCCTCTCCCACTCGCGCTGCGAAGTCCCCGAAGGGAGAGCCGAGCGACAGCGGAGACGAAGCGGGGAGAGGGAATGGGGGTGAGGTCGCCTCCTACGCCTGGGGCGAGGACTATCACGATGTCCTCCCTGCGCGGATGAAAGAGCTCGTTCAATTCATCGAAGAGCAGGTGGGAGGCCCGGTGAAGAACCGCTGGTATACGGACACAGGTCCCATCCTCGAGCGGGACCTCGCCCAGCGGGCGGGCATCGGCTGGATCGGCAAGAATACCTGTCTGATCCACCCGAAACACGGCTCGTATTTCCTGCTCTCTGAAATCCTTCTCGATCTCGTCATCGAGCCGGACCCGCCTTTCGTCACCGATCACTGCGGTACGTGCACGCGTTGCATCGAGGCCTGTCCCACCGATTGCATCCTCCCGGACCGCACGATCGACGCGCGCCGCTGCATCTCGTATCTGACTATCGAGCTCAAGGATGGCATCCCGGAAGAGCTGCGCGAAAAAGTCGGGGGTTGGGTCTTCGGATGTGACATCTGCCAGATGGTCTGCCCGTGGAACCGGTTCGCGGAGGAAGGCGATCCCGCTTTCGGATTTCAGGAACCGCTTCGTCCCCTGACCGAGGAGCTGAGGATTTCAACACAGGAATTTAATCAGCGCTTCAAGCGGAGTCCCATCAAACGCGCCAAGCGACGCGGCTACCTGCGCAATATCGCGGTCGCCCTGGGCAACACCGGCGATATGCATGCCCTGCCTGTCCTAAACCGCGCCCTCGAAGACCCCGAGCCTCTGGTGCGCGAACACGCCAAATGGGCGATAGAAAAAATCACCTCGCGCTCAACGGAACGACCGCTGGTCGAGTAGTCCCGAGTGGTAATGAGGGGCATATCGAGACCGGGGAAGCCCGAAATATAGAATATGAAACAACTTCTCATCGCCACCAATAACAAGGGCAAGGTGAAGGAACTGCAAGCCCTGCTCGAAGACACAGGGATCGAACTCGTCACGCCCGCGCAAATCGAGCTTGAGTTGGAGGTTTCCGAAGATGGACAGACCTACGCCGAGAACGCGTCCAAGAAATCGATTGCCTTTGCACAGGCCAGCGGGCTGGTCGCTCTCGCCGACGATTCCGGCCTGGAAGTAGATGCCCTCGGCGGCGCACCAGCTTTATATTCCGCACGCTACTCTCCCAAGCCAAACGCGACAGACAAGGATCGTCGTATTTATCTATTACAAAATCTGAAGGACAAGTCCCGCCCGTGGACGGCGCGCTTCCACGCCACGATTGCCATTGCCACACCCGATAACCAATTACAAATTACTGAAGGCTTCTGCGAAGGCGAGATCATCCCCGAGGAACGCGGGGCAGGCGGGTTTGGCTACGATCCTATTTTCTTATTGCCAGAACTGGGAAAAACCATGGCAGAGCTCAGCATGGGCGAAAAAAACCGCCTTAGTCATCGGGCGCGGGCGGTGATGAAGGCAAAGCCGGTTTTAAAAAGAATTTTCTATTTATGAACTACCTCGCCGCGTGGTGCAAACTGTCGGCGGCCTCTTCCGTCAGCGGGATATAGACCTGGACCAGCGTCCCCTTTCCCGGCGCGGATTCGATATTGAGCAAACCATTCACCAGCTCGCTGCGCTCGCGCAGGTTGACCATCCCCAGGCTGCCGCGCTTATCGTAGGATTTGTTCACCGCCGCCACATCAAAGCCCAGCCCGTCGTCTTCGATCTCGAGCAGGGCAATGCCCTTCTCATACGGCCGCAACCGGACCCAGATGTCGGCGGCGTTGGCATGCTTGCGGGCGTTGTTCACGGCCTCCTCGATGATGTAGAAGATCACGCCCTGCTTGCCCATTTCCATTTCGTCGACGATCTTTTCGTCCACATTGATGATAACGTTCTGGGTGAACGTCTCACGCATTTTCTCAGCCATTGCCTCCAGGGCTGCGCTCAGCCCCTGCGACTCGAGGATCAGCGGCCGCAGGGTGAACAGCATATGGCGGATCTCTTTTGTCGTGCGGTGCGCCAGCTCTTCGATCTTGACCAGCTCATCGGTCGCCTGCTTGACGTTCTTGCCCAGCATGCGGCGGGCCAGGTTGATGCGCATCGCCATGGCAGCCACAGATTGGGTAGGACCGTCGTGCAGGTCGCGCGCCAGTTTCTTGCGCGCCTCCTCCTGGACCTCCACCATACGCTCCTTTTCATCGACGAGATCCTGGTACAGGCGGGCATTCTGCACCGCGATCACCGCCTGGCGGCCGATGATGTTCAGCAGGCCGCGGCGCTCCTTGTTGAAGTAGCTCGGATCGGGGTGGGCAAACAGCATCGCGCCGTAGACGTTGAACCCGCTCCTCAAGGGAAAGCAGTACGCGGAGGAGCACGAGCGCAGCGCGATGATGCGCCCAAGCTCCGGGTCGTAGCCGATATCCTGGGTCAGGATGGGTTCGCCGCCATCCAGTAATTTCTTAAGGATGCCCTCATTCCCCTGCAGGTTAACGCGCAAATCCGCATTCGTAAAGCGCCGCGCCGAACCGATCTGCAATTGATGATCCTTGAACAAAAACACTGCGCTGACCAGGCGCTCGTCGCTATCCAGCACGTCAGGATCAGGGTTGGGGTTGAGGGCCATATAGGCAAGGTCGAGAGCCGAATCCAGCACGCGCCTGTAACTGAGCGTGGCAGTCATGGTAGAGGTCAATTCGTAGATGGCGCGCAGGCGTTCGCTTTCCATGCGGCGGAGGCGCTCTTCCGCATCCAGGCGGGACTTCCTCTCGACGCGTAGTTTTCCCATCCCCAAGCGGCCCACCACGCCTGCTATCAGACCGATCAAAAGTGTCGAGGCGAGCCCGCTCGAGGTGATCAAGGCGATATCATCTGAAAATAAATCACGGGCAACAAAATACTGCAGGAGCGCAAACACGCCTCCCGCGATAAACGCGCCCCACATTTCAAAATAAACTGCGCCCGTCAGGACCGGATAAATACTCACCCAGAGAGACGTGCCGCGTAGCCAGCCCTCGAGCCAGAAAAACAGCATGGCCAGGAGGAAATCTACCCCCAGAACGATCTGGCGGTGATAGGTACGCAGACGCATGCTCAAGCCCGCCAGCAAGCTCATCAGGACATTCCAGATGAACATCGCTACCAGGAGCCAGAACTCCACGTTATCGATTTGACCGCGCAGGCCGAGGGATATGACCAAACCGATCAACACTACCCAGCGTACAGTCGTTGCAAACCAGTCGGCAATATAAGGAGTTTCGAACCTACGCATAGGCTTAATCATACCCCAAAACAATTCATCATCATCGCAGGCGGGCTTACAAACAGTTTGCGGACTCTTCCCCAGCCATGCAACAGATACGGCTACCCAGCGTAACCCATCCGGGATAAATATTGCCCCAGTCTCGCTTTCAGGATCGCCTGCTCTTCCTGCCCGTAAAACTCGCGGAACCGCCCGATCCTGCCCTTGTGAAAATGTAGACCCTGCTGCCCGTCGGCTGCTCCCGGACGGTACCTCTCGATCACTTCCCGGACTTCCGGCCCGGTTTGATCGATTTTGAGGAAATTCGTCAAACGGGCGACCTCGTTATCGTAATCCGTCAACAGGTCCTCGTAGCGGGCGATGAGCACATCCTCTTCCTTCACCCACCTCTCCCAGATGCGCACGTATCCCATGATGAAATCGAGACTCGTCTGGAAGTCCGTCAGGTGTGAGAAGGCGTTCGGATGCCCCTTTTGCAGGGCGCGCTGGCCATACTCGAATGCGGAGAGCATGGCATCGCGCGGGTCGCGATAAATGTATGTGATGCGGAGCAGGCCCAGGCTTTGCAGGAGGCGGGAGGTGCGACCGGGTCCTGCATGCGCCTTGATGACAAAGGTATTCCCCATCAGGGCAGGCAGGGTTACCATCGCCAGTCTGCGCGCCGAGAGAACACCGATATTGGAATTTACCTCCGTCAGTATG
>DASTFG010000209.1:0-9080 GCA_035708785.1 Anaerolineales bacterium | reverse complement strand
GCAGGCTTGTGAAAAGAATTAGGGATAACAGTTTTCTATTCATGTCAGTCTCCTCGTCTCTATGTACTTGGGCCTTGTGAGCAAGTCGTGCAATCTATTTTTGACTTGCCTATACTTTATTCTTTTCACGCAAAAGGTGGTGTAGATTAACTACACAAGAAAGTGGACAAAACGAGTACAATTAAGCACCGCTATCGAGCTTTAGACCTGTAGGTTTGTCGGTGTTGGAATACTCTTTTGGGAACTGGGTTAGGCGTCAACGCAAAGCCCTTGATCTGACGCAACACGAACTTGCTCAACGAGTGGGCTGTTCGGTATCAGCGATTTTGAAGATTGAGGCAGACGAACGTCGTCCTTCGCGCCAGGTTGCTGAGCTACTGGCGAAGCATCTCCAAATCCCGGCTGACCAAACGGACTTGTTTTTGAAAATAGCTCGCAAAGAGAAGCCAGCAGATTCACTGGGGGAAATCGCTGTTTCGACCCAACCCTCACTACATCTTATCTTTCACAAACCCTCATCCTTGGGTCCGCTCATTGGGCGGGATACCGAGCTGGCTGAAATCACGCGTCTGGTGAACGAGCCACACTTTCGCTTGTTGACTTTGACAGGACAGGGTGGAATTGGAAAAACTCATCTCGCCAAGCATGTAGCTGCATTCTTTGCCAGCTTGAACAAGTTTCCCGTTGTGTTTGTGAGCCTGGCGTCCATCATCGGTCGTGAACAAACCGTGACAGCAATTGCCGATGCTCTGGGAATTGTTCTGTACATGGCATCGGATCGTTCCCAGCAGTTGATTTCCTATCTACATGAAAGAGACCTGCTCTTGATCCTTGATAACTTCGAGCACTTGGCTTTGGAGCCAAGCTGCATCGACTTGATTGATGACGTCTTGCAGGGGACACACAATACCAAGATCATCATCACATCTCGGCAGCCCCTAGAATTGCAGGTAGAATGGGTGTTAGAAGTTCAGGGACTTCCTCTGCCACAAAGGGATCAGCCTGAGGAGCTGGAAACAAGCAACGCGGTGGCCTTATTTATTCAGCGCGCGAGTCACGCATCCGTGGGGTTTAAGCCAACCGAGAAAGATTTATTATCCATCGCACGAGTTTGCGAATTGGTAGAAGGCTTGCCTTTGGGAATTGAGCTTGCCGCAGCCTGGGTGCGCACCTTGACATGTCAGGAAATAGCCAACGAGATCCAGAACTCTCTTGATTTCCTGAAGACCTCTGCCCGAGGATTTCCTGAGCGACATCGTTCCATTCGCGCGGCGATCGAGCATTCCTGGAAATTGCTTACACCCGACGAGCAAAGAGTCCTGCGACAATTAGCCATTTTTCGGGGCGGCTTTACCCGACATGCCGCTGCTTCTGTGGCGCGCGCATCCTTAACAAACCTAAGCGCTTTAGTATCCAAATCATTGATCCGGCATACCGAATCTGGGCGGTACGTTATGCATGAATTAATTCACCAGTATGCCCTGGAGCAGCTTCAACAGGACAAAGCTGAGTATGACCAGACTCAAACGAAGCATAGCCAGTATTTTGCGAACTTGTTGAATGAACGCGGGCCTGCCTTGAAAGGTGCCGAGCGACCAATGGTTGTGTCAGAGCTTATTTCGGATCTGGCGAATCTTCGGCAAGCCTGGCACTGGGCGTCAGGCCACCAGAAGGCCAAAGACCTAAGTCAGTCTGCCGATACATTATTCTGGTTGTACGAGTCGCGTAGTAATTGCCGCGAGGGTGTGCCGCTGTATCGACAGGCGATCCAAAGTCTGCAAGCTCTTGAAAAGAAACTTGATGCCCCGGAAAAATGGGCCCAGCAGCTCGCGCTTGGACAGGCCCTAAGCTATGAAGGCTTCTTTCTGTTTCGGCAAGGACAGCAGCCGCAGGGACGCGAGGCATTGAGATCTGCTCTAGCGATCCTAGAGAAGATTCCTGCGAAAAGCGTTCCCGAAGTGCAAATGGCACTATCTAACGCGATCGTTTTTCTGGGAACTGTCACATCAGTGATGGGAGATTTTGACGAGGGGGATCGGTTACTCCAACAAGGCTTAGCAATGAAGCAAAAACTGGACGACAGTTGGGGTTCCGCCTTTTGCCTGAGACAGATTGGGCTATCTGCCTATTATCAAGGAGACTACACCAAGGCGGAACAAGCTCTACAACGAAGTCTGGCTATCAGCCAGACAATAGGAAATACGTGGTCGACTGCAGCTTCATTAAGCCAAATGGGGGTGGTAGCCTACTATAAAGGTAGATACGAGAGAGCTGAGCAATATTTGTCGGACGCTCTTGAACTTAGCCGAACCCTCGAAGACCGCTACAGTGTTGCCACTGCACTGGATGGGCTCGGTTTGGTTAAAAAGGCCCAATGTCAATTCGATGAGGCCCAGGCTTTGTTTGAGGAAAGCACTTCGCTATTCAAAGAAATTGGTGAATATGGAAGCCTTGCGCAAGCCTTCACGCACATGGGTTCAGCACTGCTGGAAGCGGGTGAGGCGGAAGTTGCCCGAAAATACTTTATGGATGCCTTATCCATTGCCAGAGACATGCAAACTTTACCTGTGTTGATGGATGCATTAGTCGGCGAAGCAGAAATTCATGCCCGGCAAGGTGAGGTCGAATCGGCTTTCGAGATTTTGACGGCTGTGAGCCAAAATCCCTCAAGCTCCCTGGCAACAAAAACACACGCGGACCAATTGCGCTCGGACCTTCTTTCGAAAATGCCGACACAGCGTGTCAAGACGCTTAAAGCAAAAATTCATCACAAAACCATTGACTCTCTGGTTACGGATATCTTAAGGGATGCTGATTGACGCTTACTTGCTCATATTCCTTGCAACCTTCGTAACAAGCTAACTGACCCCGGCTGGATGCATGCCTAGCCTAGAACGTTCATACCTACTGTCCCGTTTTTTTATCTAAATACAAGTAGTATTCGACGCAATGGCCTTTCGTGCGGTCGTTCAGCGGGTCTGTTGCTGCCCGTTCAACTCGAAAGAAGCTCCAGATATGCCCCTTCGATGTTTGTCCGGCTGGGGCAAGAACCGTAATTTCGAGATACTCAAATTGTGTTTCTATGCTATCGGAGCTCAGTACACGCGCCGTTGCTTCTTCCATGGATGCCAGGAGCCGACTGACCAGATCGCCAGGCAGGCTAAAGTCACGTAGGGTGTTCATAAGCCACGATTTTATAGTTCCATCCCGGTTTGATCCTGTTCTTAGCTTCAGTTGTCCCAACCTTTGCCAATTTGTTCTAGGAATATCATGGCGCGGTGGATCAACATGCTTCACTGGAACCGCCGTTGGGGAAATGCTTTGCCTGGATGCCGCAGACTGTACATAATGCTTCCTTTTTATAAATTGAACTCAGCAATGACTACGTTATACAAAATATCGTTCCTTTGTTGGTATGGAAAAACTCTACAAGAACATGGACAAAAAGCGACACAATAGATCGAAAGCCAGTGGGCGAGCAACAAGCGATCTGTTTATGTCAATTGGTCCTTTCTCATCTCCCCTCGTTTTCTTCGCCAAACTGCTAGCTGTAGAACCTTTGGAACTGGATGTGAATAGCAGATCACTTAGTCATTCAATATACAAGTGTTCACGCTGAAACTATAAAGCGCAACTGCTGATCGAGTGAGAGTCTTGAAATCCTATGGCATCGCTCGAAGTAATCTTAATTCCAACCAGATATATACGTTGTGAATTCAACTTGTAAGTGCAACAGATAGATGATGGAACACCTCAAAGGGTGTTTTGAAACGAAGCGATTTTCGTGGTCTGAAATTCAGCCGTGACATTGCATGATTCATGTCCTTTCGAGAGACCTGTTGGAGGTCATGCTTCTTTGGAAAGTACTGTCTAAGCAAACCGTTGGTGTTTTCATTGGTGCCACGTTCCCAGGCTGCATAGGGATGAGCGAAATAGTATTTAAGTTGGAGCAGCTGGGCAATCTGTTCATGATAGGCAAACTCCTTGCCATGATCGGAGGTCAGGGTATGAGCTTTGTCCCGAACAGGAAGAAGTAACCGATAAATTTGGTCCTGAACCGCCTGGGCACTTCGTTGCGAGACTTTACCCAGCAGGGTGAAACGAGATTTTCGCTCGGTAAGGGTCACTAAGGCTTGTTGGTGATCTTTGCCGAACATCGTATCCACTTCCCAGTCACGCAGGCGTTTTCGCTGGTTGACCAGGGCGGGACGCTCTTCAATACTGCGGCAGTTGAGCAATTTGCCCCGTCGGTTGTAAGTTCCGTACCGTTTTCGCCGTTGCTTTTGGCAGCGCAGATGCTTGTACAAATCGCCACCTGCGCACTTATTCGCCAGAACATGCTGGTAGATCCATTCATGACTAATACAAATCTTCTGCTCCTGTTTCAATCTGCCAGAGATTTGTTCTGGGCTCCACTCCTGTCGCAGCAGCTTATCGACCACTGTCCACATTTTGGCGCTAATTCGAAGGACTGCCTTCCGTCTCCGCTCTATGGCCAGCTTTTGCGCTTGCTGCGGACGATAGCCACGTCCGCCTCGGTTACGCCTGAGTTCACGGCTCACCGTCGATTTGTGAACACCAATCACTGCTGCGATCTCCGAACCAGAATGACCTGTTTTCTTAAGCGCACACCTGCCCTGGCGGGCAGTGCCAGGGTAAATCTGGTATCTTTGTTCCTGGGTAAGCTGGTGGTAGTTCATAGTGCTCCTTTGACTTGGTCGTCTGAGAAGCACTACGCGTACGCGTACGCCAGCTTACCTCTCAGCAACCCGCAAAGTTGCACTTGGAAGTTGAATCCACACATATAAATACAGGTTGGACTCAAAGTAAGACGAAAGATCTCATTCTAAGCTTTCTTTTAAGCCATTGGTTCAGGGTTCGAATCCCTGCGCGCTCACAGCCCCTTTTCCCTTATTAAATCAAAGAGTGAATGCCGAGAGGAAATCGACACTCACTCTGATGATGCCTGCCCCCTTTGCATCCCCATCCGATGGTCTGCATAAGTCCCTCTTGATACTTGTATATTACATTAGCCGTTAACCTTCTTCAACGGTGCATATGTCTAGTCGTATAGGCAGTTGTACTGTTCGCTCCAGGATATCTGGGTCTTGAAATCATAAGCAAATTTTGCTACTCTTGAAGCACAAAAGAGAGGAATCATGATAAAAGACAAGATCCGAGTAACCATCCTGGATGATCATCAAAGTATCGTCGATGGATATCTCTTTAGATTAAACCAGGTCCCCGAGATTGAGGTGGAAGATATCCTATCCTACGGGGACGATCTTGCGCCTGCGCTTCAGAAACATCCCGTAGATGTCCTGTTGCTGGATGTGGGCGTGCCCATCTCAACAAAAAATTCGAATCCTTACCCCATTCTTCACACGATCCCCCAACTGCTTGAGCAGTACCCTGATCTTGCGATACTTGTTATCAGCATGCATACTGAGCGGGGCCTGATCCGCGCGGTCGTGGAAGCAGGTGCAAGCGGTTATATTTTGAAGGACGACCGTGAACGAATCCAAGAACTGGGAAAGTGGATCACCGCTGTGGCAGGCGGTGCAGTCTGCTTCAGCGAAAAAGCACTGAGGGCTTTTATTAAGAGGGAGGATGAATCGCTGACGAACCGGCAGCTGGAGGCGCTTTCGCTGTGTGCAGCCTACCCGAACAGCAAGACAGCCGAGCTTGCCTACAAGATGGAGATTGCCAACTCGACTGTCCGCAATTTGCTTTCCAGCGCCTATCTTAAACTGGGTGTACAGACCCGGGCCGCGGCTGTGGCCAAAGCACGTGAACTGGGATTGATCACACCTGATTCTCCGGCCTTGCAACCCTAGTCGGGATTTCAGGCGATACGCCCAGCGTTTCGAACAACTTTCGTACTGGCGCGATTACCGCTTTTAGGAGTGAATCAACGGTCCCTTTATTCGAAAGCGGCATTTTGTTCAATAATTCCTGTGCGGCCCGGTATCTGCGGAGTAGCTGATCTATGCAATAACTGACCGCGCCGCAGCGTATCAAAATATCCTGGGCCTCCGGCAAGGATTCTTTGGCGGAAATATCCTGGTATAGCTGCTCAAATCTAGCGCGGTCTGGGTGATCCACCGTTTGGGCAAACAGAATCGGTAAGGGTTTTCGACCCTGCAGCCAATCTGCATTTGCAGGCACGGCCATCGTATCGTTGAGATCATCGTGGATCTGGATCATCTCCCCATATAGTTTTCCGAGTCGCTCAAACTCCCCAGCCGCGTGTGTCGATGCTTCACCGAACAACGCGCCGAGTTGGAGAGCGCAACCGAAGAATGGCGCGCTTTTATTTTCCACGACGCGCCAGTAGGAGCTTTCATGCGCCGGGTTTTGGATGTCCAGGTCCTGGCCATATGCCGTCTTTAGCATCATCAGGTTCAAACTGTTTAACGCCTCGAGTTTGATATGGGGACCGGTCTGGCTTCCAAGGAGTGCGTCCACGCCCGCGGCCTGGTATGCGAGCGCGAGGTTCCCGGCCCTTCCACGCCCAATGCGATGATATTCGCCGCGCGGGTCTTCGTCCAACACATCGTCGAGCAGGATGATGCTGATCTGCGCGCAGGCAAGCGCGGCGGAGGCAGGAATAGCTTTCTCTACTGACGCGCCAAGGGCCTCGCAGGCAATGGTCGGCAGTTGCCAGTCGCGAGGTCGCTCCGATGCCGCGCGTCGCAAGACCGAGCCCAGCTCAGGCCAGGAGTCGAAAACTGAGAAGGTAAAGAGATAATCGATGGTTGGTTGGTAGATATCCATCATTGCCTCCAAATGTGACTGGCCGGGAAGATCCTCCCGACCAGTCTGCAATGGCCTGCAATCAGGCCTCTGATTGATTTGCTGTTTGCGCATCCCAGGATTGCCAGGCAAGGTCACTGGCCATAGCATTAACCTGATTCCGGCTGGCTCGGGTAATCAGAGCCAGAACTTCCCGGTATTGATCCCGGTTCGGGGATGCCGTAAACAACGATTTGTAAAAGGCTTTCATGGTATTGTCCTTTGGTCAGGGATTGAATTGGTTGTTTTTCTTGTGTAAAGAATGCGTGCACTGTATAATCAGAGTTCTTCACCTCCTTTCATAAAAAAGGGCTGGATCTTTGGATCAAGCCTCAATATCATTACTCTTACTCATCATCTAAAAGCCCATAATCGATGACCACACAAAGATATTCATTTGGTGATTTTCTTCTGCGTGCTCTCCCATGGCTTGTCCTGGTTATCCTTCTGATTTATACGTATGCCAAGTTCTTTGAGCATCCTTATTCGGGCTTCCGGGCTAGTCCAGACGGTGACATAATATTTATTTTTGTCGAGCAGGATACGCAACCTGCCCTCGCACTGAACGATCGCGTGGTTCGAATTGGGCCTTTGCTGTGGGAGGACTTCAGGCGAGATGATCGAAAGCTCCTGTTCGAAAATGTGAAGCCGAGGGAGGTTGTGCCGCTGGTCGTCGAACGCGCCGGGCAGGAACTGACGATTCCGTGGACCTATCCCGGTCCCAATCGGACCGAAATCCTTGATTTGCTCGTCAATGAAGGATGGCTGGCTTATGTTTTCTGGCTGGTGGGAACAATCAGCTTGTTCAACCTGCGGCCCAAGGATGAAATTTGGTGGCTGATGATCGCTTTTAGTTACCTGACGGCGATTTGGTTAACGGTGGGTAGTGGGGTTTCGATGTACCATATTTGGGGCAGCTCTCTTGTTCTGAGGGTGAGTATGTGGTTTTGGATTCCTGTATTTCTTCACTTACACTGGTCTTTGCCCCGCAGGTTGTTGAGGATTCCCCCGCTTATCATCATCGGTGTTTACGGAATAGCAGGGATTTTTGCAGTTCTTGAATGGTTTCGTCTGCTGCCAAGGAATCTTTACCTGACGGGCTTCCTACTGGCGGTCACTATAGGCTTCCTCTTCCTGATCGCTCACTTTGTTTTTCAGCCAGAACTACGAAGAAACCTCCGTTTACTATTGATCGTTGTGCTGTTGGCATTTCTGCCCGCCATTGCACTTGGAGTGATTGCGGTATTTATCGAAATACCCGCTTTAGCGGGAGGGGCATTATTGGGACTCCCGCTTCTCCCTTTTGCCTATTTGTACGGCGCATACCGTCGTCGGTTAGGGCGCCTGGAACTGCGGGTTAACCGCTTCTTTTCGATCTACGCTTTTGGGCTTCTACTTCTGGTTATCGGGCTGCCCTTTTTTGCTCTGCTGGATCAGGTGGTTGAATTTCCTGGTAAAGCGATGGTCATTGCCTTGCTGGCCGGTATTTTTACAGCCGTGGCCTTCATCTGGGGATACCCTATCTTTGAGAACTTGGTAGAGCGCCGCTTAATTGGTATTCCGTTGCCTTCCAAGCACCTCCTCGAAACCTATTCCACGCAAATTACGACAAGCGTTACATTACCCGACTTAATCCGGGTCCTGCATGATGAGGTTCTGCCCAGCCTTTTGGTCCGGCAGTTTGCTGTTGTGCATCTTGACCAGGGATCGCTGAAGGTACTTTCCACGATGGGATTGAAAGAAGAGCAGATGCCTCAAGAACAGGATGTACCCTACCTGCTGACCCAATCCGGCGTTTATCGTTCTCCCGACCTTGTAGGCCGTGACCGGCCCTTTCCATGGATTCGCCTCGTCTTGCCCCTCAAGTTTGGCGACCAGTTACTGGGTTTCTGGATGCTTGGACGCCGCGACCCGGATGATCTCTATTCCCAGGTGGAAATACCTGTAATCGGTTCACTGGCTAACCTGACGGCCATCGCCTTGAGCAATATCCTGCAAACCGAGCGTCTCAAATCAATGTATGAAGGGAATATCGATCGCTATGAGCAGGAGAGGCTGCGGCTTGCACATGACCTGCACGACAGCATCTTGAATGAATTGGCGGCCCTGCTCACCAGTCCGGATGCACCGGCTCTCACCCCAAAATTCCAACAGGCTTTTGACCAACTGACGGACCGCCTGAGAGAGATCGTCGATGATTTGAGACCACCGATGCTTTTTTATGGTCTAAAGCCGGCACTGGAAGGTTTTGCAGAAAACCTGATGGAAAGAAGCCAGCACTCGCT
>DASTFG010000208.1:0-7652 GCA_035708785.1 Anaerolineales bacterium | reverse complement strand
CGTACACCGGCCGATGGGATGAGGCGACCGGACAGCAGGTGAGGTCCAACTTCCTGGCCTCTTACCCGAACCTGGACGGTTACTGGACACAGGATGGGATGGCCATCGGGGCTTTGCAGGCTGTGATGGCTGCCAACCCTGCGCAATGGCCTCAGGGTGTAGGCGAGGGCCGCTGCCAATATCTCAGGCTTTGGGAAGACGCTCTGGCCTTGAATCCTGACTTCGACAGCATCGCGGTCGCGAATCACCCGGGTGTTTCTCCCACGGGTTTGCGCATTGCGGTCAATATGCTGCAGGGCAAGCAGGTCGATGAAAGTAAGCTGGGCGGCGCCAACGGCCTGTCCTTCGTGCTGCCGGTCGCGGCTGTAATCACGTCCGAGAATCTCGATGAAGGTCTGGCGATGTGCGAGGGCAAGCCTGACGCTTACCTGCTCGATGATATTCTGACCGATGAGGAAGTTGTCAGCGAGTACTTCCAATAAAATAGGAGAACATGGCTGAGCTGCTTTCCGCCCGAAATATTGTCAAGCACTACGGTGGTGTTGTAGCCCTTTCAGATGGGAATCTGGATGTGCATGCACGCGAAGTCGTGGCGCTGATCGGGGCGAATGGAAGCGGCAAAAGCACAATGAGCAAGGTCATCAATGGAGTAGTTGTCCTCGATGGGGGACAGCTACTTCTTGATGGCCATCCTGTTTACTTTCCCTCCCCGCAGGCTGCCAAAGACGCGGGGATCGCAACTGTGTTCCAGGAATTAAGTCTGATCCCGCAGATGACGGTTGCCGAGAACATCTGGCTCACGCGCGAGCAGCTCAATGCTTTCGGGGTGGTGGATCGCAAAGCGGTCCACAGGCGGACCGAGGAGCTGCTCGCGTTGTTTGAGGGGACATTCAAGACTGGCCTTCATCCCGACGCGCCGGTCGCCGCCCTGCCTCCCGATGAGAAACAGATCATCGAAATCCTGAAAGCGATCAGCTTCGACCCGTGGCTGGTCATCCTTGATGAAGCCACCGCCAGCCTGGACAGCCGCCAGGTGCAGCGTCTCTTCGAGCTCGTCGCAAAATGGAAGGAGCAGGGCAAGGCAATTATCTTTGTATCGCACCGCATGGAGGAGATCTTTCGCATCGCGGATAAATACAGTGTGCTACGCAATGGCAAGACCGTCGGCGCAGGGAACATCAAAGACATCGATGAAAAGCAGCTAATCAAATTAATGATCGAAAAAGAATCGGCGCTGGGATTTTTGCGCGGCGAAGCAAAGTCAGATGAAAAGATCGAACCAGAAATATCCCTCGAGGTGGAAAACCTGACCACGGAGTCTCTGCACGGGGTCAGCTTTCAGATTCATAAAGGCGAACTCATCGGCATTGGCGGCTTGCGTGGACAGGGCCAGCGCCAGCTGTTGCATTCGCTGTTCGGAGATCTCCCATATACGGGGACGGTGAAGCTGTTCAACCGGGAGGTCCACTTCAGGCATCCGCGGGAAGCGATGAAAGCCGGTTTCGCACTGGTTCCAGGAGAGCGCGCAAGAGAAGGACTTCTCTATATTCGCTCGATTCTCGATAATTTTTTGCTGCCGTCATGGAGGCGATACGGGTTTCCACTCAAAATCAGTAACGCGAAAGGGGATGCGGCCCAGGTCGGCTCAAGCCTGAATTTAAAGATGGCGGGCCTGGAGGAACCTGTTAGCAGCCTTTCGGGCGGCAACGCCCAGAAAGTCGTGATCGGGAAATGGCTCATGCGCAACCCGCAGGTACTGCTGCTCGATGACCCGACCAAGGGTGTGGATGTTGGAACCAAGGCGGAGTTCTATGCGCTCCTGACCCGGTTAAGCGAGGAAGGCAAGACAATTCTCTTTTACAGCAGCGACGATGAAGAGTTGATCGGGTTATGCGACCGGGTTTTCGTAATGCACGATGGCATGATCCAAACGGAGTTATCCGGAAAAGCATTGACCAAGGAAAACTTGATCGCCGCCAGCCTGGGCGTCTCAAACAGGGGGGCGCAATGAAGCAATCCAGGTGGGATGTCTGGATCGGCCGCCAGCCCGCCCTGTTTGCGCTCATCTTACTGATCCTGGCTCTGATGATTAATCTCATTTTTCAGCCTAATATGTTTGCCAGAGAAACACTGAACAGCAATATGCGCGTGTTCCTGCCGATTATTCTGCTGGCTGTCGGGCAGGCCATTGTGATCCTCGGCGGCGGGATCGACATCTCAGTCGGGGCGATCGCTTCGATTGTAAATACTGTGCTGGCAACACGCGTTGGGCTGGATGGCTCGCCAGCGCAATTGTGGCAGTTTGTTTTCATCTCCTTGTTGGCCGGTTTGCTAGCCGGTGCGATCAACGGCTTTTTTATTGCTTACCTGCGTCTGCAGCCGATCATTACCACATTTGCCACAAGCTTCGTGTATGCAGGTTTGGCCCTCTTTATTCTGCCGAACCCTGGTGGTGGCATTCCGGCAAACGTTGTGTCACTCTACAGAAACACTACACCTTTCAGCCTGCCTCTGGCTTTTTACATCATCGCCATTGTTCTTTTGGCCTGGATGTATCTGAGTTCCACACGCTATGGCAAGTTCCTGTTCGCGGTTGGAGGGAAAGCGGATGCTGCCTATGAGACAGCTGTGCCTGTGACGTGGGTACAATTCAGCACCTATGTGATCTCCGGTTTCATGGCTGCATTGGCGGGAATTGCCATCACAATGTTGAGCGGTTCAGGCAATGCGGATATTGGCGGCCCGATGACCCTGAATTCGATCACTGCTGTCGTGATCGGCGGTAATGCCCTGAGCGGAGGAGTAGGCGGCGTAGCAGGCCCCGTGATGGGCGCCATCACATTGGGAATCATTCAAAACATTATCTCGTTTGCCAGTATCGATACGTGGTGGGTAACATTCGTTCGGGCGACGATTATCGTGGTGGCATTGGCTGCACCGGGGCTCGTAAATCTAATCCGGAGGAAATGGTCGTGAAAAGATTCTCTGTCTCTCCGCCGGTCGCCGCACTCATTTTGGCAATTATCCTGTTCCTGCTATCAGGCCTCTTGCCCCAGGGATTCGGCAGCGACCTGAATGTGGCACAGGCCCAGGCAACCAACATTGTACGCCTGGCAGTCTTTCTGGGTGTGATCGCGGCCGGACAAACGCTGGTCATCATCAGTGGTTCGGAAGGCATCGATCTTTCCGCCGGTTCGGTCGTAACCCTGACGGCCATTCTGACTTATGTGATTGTAAACGGCGCGGATGCGAGAGTGCTGCCGGCTTTATTTATTTCGCTGGCCGTGGGCGGGTTGGTTGGCTTCCTGAATGGGGTCGGCATTACCTATCTCAGGATTTCCCCCTTTGTCATGACGCTGGGCATGGCAGGGGTAGTCAGCGGCGCAATTATTGTCATCACCCATGGAAATGTGAGCGGCAGAGTCGCCCCTATTATGACCCGCCTGATCGCACGGCCACTTTCACCAAATCTTCAGATCCCAAATGCAGTCATCATTTGGATCCTCTTTGGCATCCTGATGTGGCTGCTGCTGGAGCGGTCCACCTTCGGCAGGAACCTGTTTGCCATTGGCGTAAACCGCGTAACAGCGAAACTCTCCGGCGTGAATGTAACTGGAACGAACCTGGTGACATACTCGCTGGCGGGAGCGCTGGCTGGCTTTGGCGGTTTCCTGCTGGTCGGTAATACGGGTGTCGTGCACCTTCAATTAGGCCAGCCCTTTTTATTCCCGTCCATCGCGGCGGTCGCTGTGGGAGGGACTCTTTTGTCCGGTGGGAAAGGGAGTTACTGGGGAACGATGGCAGGAGCCATTGTTTTGACCTTGATTACCAGCTTGCTCACAACCATGCAGATGCCGGAATCTGTCCGGCGTATGGTGCTGGGTGGGACCTTGCTGATCTTGATTTCCATTTACGGACGGCAGCGATCTTTGCGGCAATAAGAGGATATTTGCGCGACAGTCTTTCGCTATTTGAACAAAAGGATAATCATGAGAACCTTGTCAAGTAAAACGATCACCTACGAACAACTTGCTAAAGTCATCGATCATTCACTTTTACGTCCCGAACTGACTGAAGCGGACGTACTGACCGGGTGTGAACTGGCCGCGCGCTATCATGTCGCGACGGTTTGCGTGAAACCCTGTGACGTCAGGCTTGCAAAAGAGGCGCTCAGAGATTCGGATGTGCATGTCAGCACTGTGGTGGGCTTTCCGCACGGGAGCAATCTCACTTCCATCAAAGTTGCCGAAGCCGAAAAAGCGATGGACGATGGCGCGCTCGAGCTGGACATGGTGCTCAACATCGGCCGGCTGCGTTCGGGACAACATGATTTTGTGCGCGACGATATCAAAGCTGTTTGCGACGCGGCGCACGCGCGGGGCGTGAAGGTAAAAGTCATCTTTGAAAATGCGTATCTCACGGATGAAGAAAAAATCATTGCCTGTCAGCTCAGCGAAGCCGCAGGCGCGGATTGGGTCAAGACTTCCACGGGCTTCGCCTCCGGTGGCGCAACGCTGGTAGACCTGAGTCTCATGCGCGCCAATGTCAGTGAGAGGGTGCAGATCAAAGCTGCGGGCGGAGTCCGGACGCTGTCTGCGCTCCTCGAGGTGATCGACGCGGGTGTGACGCGCTGCGGCGCGACTGCGACAGCCACC
This sequence comes from Anaerolineales bacterium, assembly GCA_035708785.1. Lineage (GTDB taxonomy): Bacteria > Chloroflexota > Anaerolineae > Anaerolineales > Villigracilaceae > Defluviilinea. Next base: position 2,997 of record DASTFG010000208.1, on the reverse strand, counting down.
ATCCTGGACGACTTCAAGCGGATGAAGGAAGGCGAGCCCCTCGCGACATCCAGAAGCAACTCGGTCTCCGGGACATATTAATTACCCTCCTGTTTGTGAGAAGTTGTACTGCGAGTGCGTGAAAAAAGGGATACTTATGACCAAACAACTCACCAAACACACAATCAGGGTCGGCGTGGCAGGTACAGGCTTCATCGGACCGGCACACGTGGAAGGCTTGCGCCGCAACGCTATCCAGGTCCTTGGGCTGCTGGGCAGCACCAAGGAAAAAACTGAGCAGAAGGCTGCCGAGCTTGGCATCCCGCGCGGTTATGGCTCCCTCGAGGAACTGCTTGCGGACCCGGAGATTGACGTTGTCCATCTTGCAACACCCAACCACCTCCACTACCCACACGCCAAGGCTGCGCTCCTGGCAGGGAAGCACGTTGTCTGCGAAAAGCCGCTGTCGATGACCGCCGAAGAGTCGGCGGAGCTGGTCCAGCTCGCGGGGGAGAAGAAACTGGTGAATGCCGTCAATTTCAATATCCGCATGTACCCACTGGTACATCAGGCGCGCAGTATGGTGCAAAGCGGCGAGATCGGCGACATCTTCATCATGCAGGGCTCTTATTTACAGGACTGGCTGCTCCTGCCCACGGACTGGAACTGGCGGCTGGAAACCGAACTCGGCGGCACGCTTCGCGCGGTGGGTGATATCGGCTCGCACTGGCTTGATCTGGTCACCTTTATTTCCGGATTGCGGGTGGAAGAAGTCTACGCAGATTTCAAGACCTTCCATCCGGTTCGCAAGAAGCCTGCCAGGCCGCTCGAAACATTTACCGGCAAAATGTTGACGCCCGAAGATTACATCGATCAGCCGATCAACACGGAAGATTACGCCACGATGATTCTGCATTATGAAAATGGGGTGCGCGGTGTCCTGACAGTCTCACAGGTCTCGTCGGGACGCAAGAACCGTCTCTTCTATGAGATCAACGGATCGAAGTCTTCGCTTGCCTGGGATTCGGAAAGGCCCAACGAGTTGTGGATCGGTCATAGAACGGAGCCTAACCAGACGTTGATGAAAGACCCGTCTCTCCTTTCCCCCGAGGCGCGTGCGGTCACATCCTATCCCGGCGGCCATAACGAAGGCTTCCCCGATACCTTTAAACAACTCTACGCTAAAATCTACGATTACATCATCAGCGGCGATTCCACAAAAACACCTGACTTCCCGACTTTCGCCGATGGCCATTACGAAATGCAGCTCAGCGAAGCCATCGAGCGGAGCGCGCGGGAAGGGAGTTGGATAAAGGTTAAGTAAATTCTATGTCATTCTGAGCGATCTGCTTTATGGGGAGCGAAGAATCCCCGATGGTTTGAGCCTTAAGCTCAAATCCTCGAAGACACTTCGCCTGCGGCTCAGGGTGACAAAGCACATAGGAGGCACAAATGAAACTCGGATTCTTTACAGCCCCATTCCCCGGCGTCCCTCTAGAGCAGGTCGCGAAATGGGGTGCTGAGAGCGGCTTTCAGGCCATTGAAATTGCCTGCTGGCCGCTCGAAAAGGCGACCCGCCGCTATGCAGGAGTAACACATATCGATGTTACCGACCTGGACAAGGCCAAAGCGAAGGAGATCTGCGCGATGCTGGATGGCTACGGCCTGACCGTCTCCTCGCTGGGATATTACCCAAATCCGCTCCACCCGGAAGAGGAGCACCGTGAAACGGTCATTGCTCACCTGAAGAAGGTGATCGAAGCCGCGGCCCTGTTGGAGGTACCGATCGTCGGGACATTCATCGGCAAAGATAAGAACAAGACGGTGCCACAAAACCTGGAGGACTATGCCAGGGTCTGGCCGCCGATTGTAAAATTTGCCAGAGACCATGGCGTCAAGATTGCGATCGAGAACTGCCCGATGATCTTCTCGTACGATGAGTGGCCCGGTGGGGTCAACCTTGCCAGCGCGCCCGCCATCTGGCGCAAGATGTGGGAGATCATCCCCGACGACAACTTCGGATTGAACCTCGATCCGTCGCATCTCATCCTGCAAATGATCGATTACGAGCGCGTCATTCGTGAATTCGGCGAAAAGATCTTTCACTTTCATGCGAAGGATTTGCATATCGACCGCGAAGGACTTTACAACAACGGGGTGCTCTCGCAGGGCATGGGCTGGCAAGTCCCGCGCCTGCCGGGTCTAGGAGATGTGGATTGGGCCAGGATATTTGCAGCACTGACCGCTGTGGGCTACGATTACGTGGTCAGCATCGAGCATGAAGACCGCCACTTCGAAGGCGACGAGGAACTGATCAAGCGCGGCTTTTATATTTCGCGTGATGTGTTGAAGCCGTTTATTCACTAAGATCAGACAGCATTCTCTGGCAGTGCCCCCTGTCTCATTTGTGAGAAGGGCTGAAATCATCGAAAGGCGGATGTATGAAAAAATATATCGGCTGCGACCTCGGTGGAACCAATCTCCGCGTTGCTATCGTTGACGTGGAGGATGGCGCGGTATTGAATCACCTGAGTGTGCCCACGCTGGCACGCGAGGGTCACGATGCAGTCATGAAGCGTATGGCCGATTTGTTCCTGCATGTGATTCAATGGGCCGGGATGAAAAAGGAAGATATCGGTGGAATTGGCATTGGGGTGCCCGGCGTACTGGATTTGGAAAAAGGCGAAACCCTTTTCCTTCCTAACCTGCCTGGCACATGGCCACACGTACCACTACAAAGCACAATTATGCAACTGACCGGTTTGCCCACACGGATCCTCAACGATGTCCGGTCCGTGACCAACGGAGAGTGGCGCTTCGGCGCAGGACGCGGCCTCGATACGGTGGCCGTCTTTGCTATTGGCACCGGCATCGGCGGCGGGCTGGTGCTCGGCGACCGGCTGGTCCGCGGCAAGGACGGCATGGCGGGCGAGTTCGGGCACATGGCCGTGCTCGAGGGCGGTCCCCGCTGTCCCTGTGGCGCGACGGGGTGCCTGGAGTCGCTGGCCAGCGGCTCGG
>DASTFG010000207.1:0-3475 GCA_035708785.1 Anaerolineales bacterium | reverse complement strand
TCCCGTCCAGGAATCGGTCGTGACCGTTAAGGAAAAACTTAACGGTTCTCTAAATTTCGATTCACTGACCTGAGAGTTCTCTTGCAAGAATTGATGACTAATGGCCGTTTATATATAGTGAAGTTAATGGAGAGAATGGTGTTTAGCAGACCTGACAGGTCTGGGCTGCCGAATATTCGACTTGACAATTCAGGTAAGAATCGTAAAATAATCCTCATCAATTGAGTAACCTATGAGTACTAGATACTATTGCTCCTGTCTACGGCGGGGTTCGTAACCACCGCCTGAGATAGCCCCGCAGTCAACGGTTTCCCCCTCTGGGGACTGCGCAGACGGTTGGACGACCCCCGCGTGTGACCCTGGTCCGCATGGTGGCGTTTGTTCGCCGTCTTTTCATTTGTGCCGTTGACTGCTATTTATTTAAGGAGTCTATGACTTTACTCGATTACAAGCTATCCCAGGCTGAGACTGATTCGGTCCGGGATTTGACTGCCCATGTCGGCAATACGCCTCTCGTTCCGCTGCAGAGGTTGACCCGCGGCCTGTCCCCCGGTGTGAAAATCCTTGCCAAAGCGGAGTGGTTCAACCCGGGCGGTTCCGTCAAGGACAGGCCTGCCCTGAACATCATCCGGACCGGACTGGCGAATGGCGATCTGCCGCCGGGGAAGCGCCTGCTTGATTCGACCTCCGGAAATATGGGTATTTCCTATGCCACGTTTGGCGCCGTGCTTGGCATCCCCGTCACGCTGACGATCCCGGCCAGCGCCAGCCCGGAGCGCTTCGCCGTTTTGCGGACGCTGGGCGCGGAGCTGATCCTGACCGATCCCACGGAAGGCTCGGACGGCGCGATCCTGGCTGCTCGCCAGCTTGCCGCGGAAAAACCGGACCTATACTGGTACGCCAATCAATACAACAACCCGGCGAACTGGGAGGCACATTACAGATCGACGGGACCTGAGGTCATCGCTCAAACTGGCGGCGAGGTCACACATTTTGTCGCCGGTCTCGGCACTTCGGGAACCTTGATCGGCACGGGACGGTATCTGCGCGAGCGCCTGCCGGATGTAAAAATCATCGCGTTCCAGCCGGACGCGGCATTTCATGGCCTGGAGGGACTCAAGCACATGCCGTCTGCCATCAAGCCTGCGATCTACGATCCGTCGTTTGCCGATGAGACGCTCGGGGTGCGTACGGAAGAAGCGCGCGACATGGTATCCCGCATCGGCAGAGAGGAGGGACTATTCGTCGGCATCTCGTCCGGCGCAGCGGCCATCGCGGCCTTGCGAGTAGCAGAGCAATTGGAAGAAGGCACGGTTGTAACAGTCTTCCCCGATGCAGGTTACAAGTACTTGAGCGATAAAACGCTCTGGGAGGGGCAGTGATTTTGCAGCTCTCGGAAGAATTACTTGCCCGGATCCACGACCATGGGGAACAGGCTTATCCCGAGGAAGGAGCGGGATTCCTGCTCGGAGCATCCACGGAAAATGGGAGTCGGGAAGTGACGTCAATCTTTCCCCTGATAAACTCACGAGAGGATGAGGCGCGTCACAACCGTTACCTGATCACGCCCGAGGATTATCTTAAGGCCGAACTCGAGGCAGACCGGCTCGGGCTGAGTCTGATCGGCGTCTTTCATTCGCACCCCGACCACCCCAATCGCCCATCTGAATATGATCGTGAGTGGGCCCAGCCCTTTTTCTCGTATGTCATCACGAGCGTGCACTCCGGCAAAGCCGTCGAAAGCCGCTCCTGGAGACTTGCCGAAGACCGTTCGAAGTTCGAGGAAGAAGAAATCAAATTAGGACAATAATATGAGATCGCAAACCTTACAAAAAGTGGATCACGCCGCGCTCAAGACAAATCAACTGTTGATTATTGCGTTGAATATATTGGCATTTATTTTGAACCTGCCGGTTCTTGCGGCGTTTGTCGCGCTGGTGATGGGGACCGGCTCGGCGTTGAAGGTGCCGGGATTTGGATTTGTGTATAAGAATCTCCTCAAGCCGCGTGGCTGGATGAAGCCGGATGTGCTGGACGATAACCCCGAACCGCATCACTTTGCCCAGTTCCTTGGCTATCTGTTCATGACGGCCGGATCCGTAGCGTTATTCCTGGGCGCGAGTGTATTGGGCTGGGGCCTGGTGTGGCTGGTTGTCGCGCTGGCCGCGCTGAATGCCTTTGGCGGGTTCTGCGTCGGCTGCGCGGTGTATTACTGGCTGAGCCGGTTCCGTTTGCCGGGCTTCAGCAAGCAGCCGCCCGAGGGCACCTTCCCCGGCATGAAACCCAAAGCGGGAGCCAGAGCATGAATTCCGATACGATGTCCATCGTGTTGCGCTTGCTGGCTGCAATCGGTCTGATCCTGATCGGCGCGGGGGCAAGCTGGTGGATCAACCAGCGCCTGCTGGTTCGTGCCAAGAATAACGTCTTCACGTTGTTCAAAACCTTGCCGAAGAAGCCGGTGCTTGTATACTTCACCACGCCGGATTGTGCGCCCTGCAAAACGATCCAGCGGCCTGCCATCGATCGGGTATTAAATCTGCTCGGCGAGAATTTGCAGGTGATCGAGATCGATGCCACGCAGCGCCCGGATCTTGCGAAAGTCTGGGGTGTGCTCAGCGTCCCAACGACATTTGTACTTGATGCGCGCGGTGAAGCGCGTTATGTCAATAACGGCGTCGCCCGCGCCGAAAAACTCATTCAACAACTTCAGACCCTCTAGGAGAGAATCTTTATGCCTGTTTTACGAATCCCAACACCGCTGCGTTCCTACACCGACGGGCGGAGCGAGGTGAACATCCGCGGCTCGAATATCGCCGATGCGCTGACGGATCTAACGACCCAATATCCCAGTATCAAGCCGCACCTGTTCAATGAAGGTGGAGAGCTGCGTCCCTTTGTCAACCTGTTCGTGGGAGAGAACAATATCAAGGACCTGCAGGGCGTGGACACGCCGATCCAGGATGGAGATCGACTCGTGCTGATTCCGTCCATCGCAGGAGGCTGCAATGCTGACTGATCTTTCCCGTGATGAGATTCTGCGTTACTCACGTCATCTGTTAATCCCCGAAGTCGGCCTGGAAGGGCAGCGTAGGCTCAAGGCTTCGTCCGCGCTCGTTATCGGCACAGGTGGGCTGGGCTCGCCGGTTGCGCTTTATCTAGCCGCGGCGGGCATCGGCCGCATCGGACTGGTGGATTATGACGTGGTCGACTCATCGAATCTGCAACGACAGGTCATTCATGGCACCTCTACGGTTGGGAAGTTGAAAGTGGAAAGTGCCAAAGCAAAACTGGTGGATTTGAATCCCGATATCCAGGTGGATGTATACAACGAACCGTTCACATCGGAAAACGCGCTTCGGATCGCGCGGGACTATGACATCATCCTCGACGGGACCGATAATTTCCCGACGCGTTATCTGACGAACGACGTGGCCGTCTTTCTTGGCAAGCCGAATGTCTACGCATCGATCTATCG
>DASTFG010000206.1:0-14255 GCA_035708785.1 Anaerolineales bacterium | reverse complement strand
ACTGCGCCGTGGGTAGGCTATTTATCCCCGGTGGTTGCCCTCCTGCTGGTGGGGCTCACGGCGAGCGTCTGGCATTTCGCTATCCGGCGCTATTCCAGTTCCGGTGGTTAGAGAACTGTTGAATTCCAGACAGCAGACCTGATAAGGAACTCGACACGTGAGAGTCTTTTGGGCATTTGCACGTCAAAGTTTTCAAACAACTGTGATCTATCGCTTCGACTTCTGGCTGCGGGTGTCGACCATCCTGCTTCTGATGTATAGCATCCGCTGGGTCTGGGTCGCCCTGTACGCCCAGCGGCCCAGCGCGTTTGGTGTCAGCCTCGAGCAAATGGTGACGTATGGTGTGCTGAGCATGGCGGTCCTAAACCTGTTCTATTCCTTTGGAGTGCAATATTACATATCAGAACAGGTGCGCAGCGGCGCAATTGACCTCGATCTGTTAAAACCGCTGGATTTCCACATCCACATGCTGGCCCGCAGCGCGGGCGAGATGCTGTTCCGGCTCTTCATTATGATCATCCCGGCCATCTTGTGTGGCTACTTGTTCTTTGGCCTCCAGCCTCCCGTCACCTCCCTCGCCGGACTCCTGTTTGCAGTGACTTTGCTGATCGGCTACCTGATCAGTTTCCACCTCGGATTTTTGCTCGGCACGCTTTCGCTGGTCACCCTTGAAGTTCATAGCATCGACTGGGCGTTTGATGCTCTCATGCGTCTTTTCTCGGGACAACTCGTGCCACTCTGGTTGTTCCCTGGAGTGCTGGGCACCCTGGCTGCGCTTCTGCCTTTTGGCTCTCTGCTTGCCACGCCGCTCTCCATCTATACCGGTGTTTTGCGTGGAGACGCGATTCTCCCTGCCATCGCATTGCAGTTGTTCTGGCTCGCCGCTCTGGCGCTCATCAGCCGCTGGCTCTGGGGAAGAGTCCAGGCAGGGATCGTTTCACAAGGCGGCTGAGGCGCAGTAGCAATCATGAACGCATTCCAGCTCTACTTCCGGTTGATTCAAATTTCCCTGCTCTCACGCATGCAGTATCGAGCCAATTTCATTGTGGGCCTGCTAGGCCTGATCGTCTGGAATCTCGTCAACCTTGGATTGATCGGAATCCTCATCACCCAATTCACCCGTCTTAAGGATTGGACACTCTGGGAATTGGTGTTCCTCTATTGCTTATGGATTCTGGGGTATAGTCTGTACGGCCTGTTTTTTTCGCACACCACGCAAATGGAAGATTATTTGATCGAAGGCACCTTCGACCAGTTTCTGCTGCGGCCAGCCAGCCCGCTGATTCAGGTCCTGGGACGTGAATTTCAGTACGTCGAAATCGCGGATGCGCTTTTCGCGCTGACTGGTATAAGCCTTGCCTATACCAGGCTTGGGCTGCACTGGGATGGCTGGCGCTGGGGATTTTTTGTGATCGCGGTTGTCGCCGGCGCGGTCATTGTATTGGCCTTGAATCTGTTGATTGCCTGCACCGCCTTCTGGACCGGACGTTCGCGGGGAGCCTTTATAGTAGTCAGGCAGTTTCACGGCCTGGTACAGTGGTATCCGATCGATATTTTTGGCAACGCCTTTCGCGCGATCGTGACGGGTTTGCTCCCGGTGGCCTTTATAAATTATTACCCGGCGCTGATGTTGCTGAATAAGCTGGATTACACGAGTTCAGGTTGGTGGCTGGGCTACCTGTCGCCCGTTGTTGCTGTATTGATGGTGGGGCTCACGGCGAGCGTCTGGCATTTCGCCATCCGTCGTTACTCGAGCTCGGGAGGCTAAGACTGGATTACCGTCGCGAAGGTTCTTTTTCGCCGAGCATGATCTGTCAAGAAAACGCCTTCGGGACGTTCTGTCCAAGCCAAGTTGATCTTATAAGGAACTAACAGCATCATGAAGATCGCACACCGCTCCACCCACTTGTTGCTTGTGCTTTTTATCCTAACAGCGTGCGTTTCCAGCCCGGCCCCGGCGACTGCCACCGCCACACCCGAGCCCAGCGTGACCGTAGCGCCATCTCCGACACGGACGCCCACCCCCGAGCCTACCGAGACTCGCCTGCCAACGGCTACACCCGTACCATTGCCAACCATCCCCTCCACGCCCGTCCAGCCCGTCACCGGTCTCCCGCAGGGTACGGATGATTATCCGTGGTGGAACGACACGGTCTTCTATGAAGTTTTCGTCCGCAGCTTTTACGACTCGGATGGCGACGGCATCGGCGATTTCAACGGCCTCACTGAAAAGCTGCATTATCTCAACGACGGCGATCCGGACACGACCACCGACCTCGGCGTGACCGGCCTGTGGCTGATGCCCATCCACCCTTCGCCCTCGTATCACGGCTACGACGTGACCGATTACTACGCGGTCAACCCCGAGTATGGGACGATGGAGGATTTCCAGCGCTTCCTCGACGAGGCCCACGCGCGCGGCATCCGGGTCATCATCGATTGGGTGCTGAACCACACCTCGAGCCGGCACCCCTGGTTCGAGCAGGCGCAGGATCCCGAATCCCCTTACCGGGATTGGTATCGCTGGACGTCAGAACGGCCCACCACACCGGGCTGGCATCCGGGCGGCGGCCAGGAGTTTTACTACGCCCTCTTCTGGGTTGGTATGCCAGACCTGAATTATGCCAACCCGGAGGTCGTCGCGGAGATGAAGAACGTCGCCCGGTTCTGGCTTCAGGATATCGGGGTGGATGGCTTCCGTCTCGACGGGGCCAAGCACATCTTCGAAGAGGGCACGGCGGTGGAAAACACACCGCTGACACATGCCTGGTACAAGGAGCTCCGGTCATTTTACAAAGGAGTGAATCCCCAGGCGATGACGGTCGGCGAAGTGTGGAATGACAGCGGCACGGTCAGCACCTACCTGCAGGGCGACGAGCTGGATCTGGCGTTCGATTTCGACCTGGCGAAGAATACTGTCTTCAGCGCGGGAATCCAGCAGGCCGACTATATGGCCGATGTGCTGGTGCATGACTTGTCGCTCTTCCGGCCGGGCCAGTTTGCCACGTTCCTGACCAACCATGACCAGGACCGCACGATGTCGGTGCTAAACGACAATGTCGACGCGGCCAGGAACGCGGCCTTTCTGCTGCTGACCTCCCCGGGTGTGCCGTTCCTGTACTATGGGGAAGAGATCGGGATGCTGGGGGAGAAGCCGGATGAGGATATTCGCCGGCCCCTGCAGTGGTCCGCGGACGATAGCGCCGGCTTCACCACCGGCTCGCCGTGGCGCGCGCCCGAGGCCGATTACACGACCAAGAACATCGAAGCACAAAGTGAAGATCCAAATTCACTGCTCTCGCTCTACCGCAGGCTGATCCAGACGCGCAATCAGCATGCCGCCCTGCGCGTGGGCGATTATTATTTTATTGAAACAGGTCACAGGGCGGTCTATGCCAGCCTGCGCGCCAGCCGCGAGGAGCTCATTCTAACGCTGATCAATCTGAGCGCAGAACCGGTCAGTGACTATGCACTGAACCTGGCAGAAGGGCCGCTATCGGGCGAGTACATCCTTGCGCCGCTTTTAGATCCCGGTCAGTTCGATTCGCCGACAGTCACCGATCAAGGTGGCTTTGAGGATTACAAACCCCTGGAAGAGCTCCCGCCCTATGGGCGATTCATATTGCAGATGCAGGCACAAACCCCTTAATGCCGAGACCGTCCCGAAGGTTACTTTCGTAAACAAATATCATGAATCCGTTCCAACCTTCGGGACGGTACTTAAAAGTGGATAACAACAATGTCAAATCTCTGGCTTATCTCCGAAAACTCATTCGATCCCAAAAAGCAGCACCATAAGGAAACGATCTTCACTATAGGGAACGGCTACATGTGCACGCGCGGCGCGTTCGAGGAGGGCTACCCCGGCGACCGGCGGGGGACCTTCATCCACGGCGTCTTCGACGAGGCCCCGATTGTTTTCACGGAGCTCGCCAACGCCCTGGACTGGCTGCCCATCACCATTTACCTGAACCAGGAACGATTTTCGTTGGACTCTGGAACAATAGAATCGTTTCAAAGAATTCTCGACCTCCGCAGCGGCGTGCTGACCCGCACAGTCCGCTGGACTTCCCCCTCAGGGCTGGCTGCCACACTGACCTTCGAGCGCTTCGCCTCCCTCGCCGATGAGCACCTGCTCTACTTGCGCTGCCGCGTCACGCCCGATTTTGTCGGGACGGTCGAGTTCCGCCTCGGCCTGAACGGCAACACGCACAACGAGGGACTGGTCCATTGGGATTGGGTTGGACAGGGCAAACAGGATGAGGCGATCTATCTGCATAACCGCACGCGCAGCTCACGGATCGATCTCGCGGCCGCCATGCAGGTCACGGACGTGCTCGGGCGCGAGCTCCTCCGCCAGGAATGGGATGTCGAAAACGCGCCGACCCTCATGGTCCGCGTGGAGGCGTTCCCCGGCCAGACGATCGGCCTCGATAAACGCGTCGCGGTGTTCACCTCGCGCGATGTCCCGTCGACGGAAGTTGTCGACGCGGCCATCCACCGGGTGAGCAATAGCGCGGGATGGGCAGCTGCATTGGAGGCAAACAACCGGGCCAGGGCGGAAGAATGGGCGCGCAGCGATGTGGTCATCGAAGGCGACGACGAGGCACAGATCTCCACCCGCTTCAACCTCTTTCAAATGCTGATCGCCGCGCCGCGTCACGATGAGCGGGTCAACATCGGGGCCAAGACTCTCTCCGGGTTTGGCTATCGCGGGCATTCTTTCTGGGACACCGAGATCTTTATGCTGCCGCTCTTCATCTACACCGCGCCGCATATCGCCAGGAATTTATTGAACTACCGCTACAACAACCTGCCCGGGGCGCGGCGCAAGGCGCAGGCCAACGGCTTCGAGGGCGCGCAGTTCCCTTGGGAGAGCGCAGATACCGGCGACGAAGTGACCCCCACCTGGGTCCCGCATTTTGCCGACCGCACCCGGCTGGTCCGCATCTGGACGGGTGACATCGAGATCCATATCTCCGCAGACATCGCGCATGCCGCGTACCAGTACTGGCAGGCGACCGGCGACAATGAGTGGTTCATCGATAAAGGCGCAGAGCTGATTTTGGACACCGCGAAGTTCTGGGCCTCGCGCGCCGAATGGAATGCTGAGGCGGACCGCTATGAATACAATGATGTGATCGGCCCGGATGAATATCACGAGCATGTGGATAACAATGCCTATACCAACCGCCTTGCCCAGTGGAACTTGCAGACCGCGCTGGATATCCTGGCGTGGCTGAAAGAACGCGCGCCGGACAAAGCAAACGAGTTGATCGAGCGACTGGACTTAAGCGAAGAGCGGTTGAAGAAGTGGCACGAGATCATCGAAAAGATTTATCTGAATATCGAGCCATCCGGGCTGATCGAGCAGTTCGAAGGATACTACCAGCGCAAGGACATCGACCTCGCCGCGCTCGAGCCGCGCACGAAATCTGCGCAAGAGATCTTCGGCATCGAAGGCTGCAACGAGACCCAGATCCTCAAGCAGCCGGATGTGCTGATGCTCCAGTACCTGCTGCGCGAGCATTACTCGGATGAGTCGGTCCGCGTCAACTACGATTACTACCAGCCGCGCACCGATCACACCTACGGTTCTTCGCTTGGCCCGTCCATTATGACGATCATGGCCTGTGACGTCGGCAAGCCGGACGACGCGTACGAGCACTTCATCCGGGCGGTGCGCGCCGACCTGCGCGACGTGCGCGGCAACGCGAGGGATGGTATCCATGCAGCCTCGGCCGGGGGCACGTGGCAGGCAGTCGTTTTTGGCTTCGGCGGCCTGCGCGTCTCGCCGGAGGGCTGGACGACTCATGCGCGTCTCCCAAAACACTGGAAGCGGCTGGCGTTCAAATTTTTCCACCGCGGTAAACTTCATGAGGTGGATTTGAAAGGGTGAGTAGTGGTAACACGTGTTACTAGTGCCCCGGTTGGCTCAGCCGGCCAGGTGTTGATCGTCCATGAAGGCAGGCTTTGATGCGCTTCCTGCGCACGGTGCTCCTCATCGATGCAGTCCTTGCCGGCGTGGTAGGGCTTGTCGGTTTTGCTTTGGGGTGGCGTACGCTGGAGGCCTATGGAACCGCTCTGGTCTGGGTGGGCACGATTGTCCTGTTCTTTGCATGCTTCATTGGGATTGGCGGATTCTCAGCCCGAGTCGGGGATACGGTCGCTTACTCCATCGGCAGTGACGGAGGTATGCCCAAGAACCTGACGCGGATCGCGGAGTCCGGCCAGAGTTCCCTGGGTTGCTTTTTTCTCCTGCTGTTTGCGGGAATCGGATTGATCGGGGTAGGCTATCTGCTTCCGTTCCTTACGATATAGAAAACGAATCATGTTGCACACGGGCCCTATCTATATGGAGGACAATGTATCCCTTCGCCCACGACATCCCCGCACAATCCGTCGCGCAGCAAAGTCATCGGATGTCGCTGAGAACGTCCGCGACTGGCTGTCTGCTGCGTTGGCGCGGGACGATATCTATTACTTTTCCGTATACGATGGAGAGGCGCTGGTAGGACAGATCTTTCTCCACGACATCGATTGGGGATCGGGTGAGTCTTTAGTTGGCTATCATCTTTTGCAGGCTCACGATCGCGGCAAGGGTATCGGGACAAAAGCCCTTAAGTTGCTAAGGGACTTCGTGGCGGAACAGGGAAGGTTTAGGGAGTTGATCATCATAACATCTAGTGATAACCTTGCCTCCCAGCGGATTGCTCAGAAGTGCGGCTTCCTGTACGCGGGCCCGCCGCGCGAAGATCCAAACGGTATTCTTTTCCGTTGGAAAGTACAAAAATCATAAGAAGGATTTTGCCGATGCAATATGGAATTACCCTCCCCGCCTTTGCGGACTTTAGTGATCCGCGCGCACTTGCTAAACTTGCCCATGAAGCAGAAACGGCCGGCTGGGACGGCTTTTTCATCTGGGATCATATCTTCTTCGACCCAACCTTTCATCCGATCGCCGATACATGGGTGGCTCTCGCGACCGTGGCACTGAATACCGAACACATGCGCATCGGGACGATGATCACGCCAATGGCTCGCCGCCGGCCCTGGAAGCTGGCGCGTGAAACCGTTTCGGTGGACCGACTCTCGAACGGGCGGCTCATCCTTGGGGTGGGGTTAGGCGACCCCGTCCAATGGGATTTTGGCTTTTTCGACGAGGTGACAGATCCCAAAGTTCGCGCCCGCCGGCTGGATGAGGGTCTGGATGTCTTGACAGGATTGTGGAGCGGCCAGCCGTTTAGCTATCAAGGCGAGCAATATAATGTAAAGGAAGTAATCTTTCGTCCAACCCCTGTACAGGCCCCGCGCATTCCCATTTGGGTTGGAGGTTGGTGGCCGAACAAACCGCCCTTGCGCCGTGCCGCGCGCTGGGATGGAGTCTGCCCTGGGAAGTGGGGCAGCACGATCACCCCCGATGAGTGGCGTGAGATTCTTGCTTACATTCAAAATCAGCGTACTGCCTCAACGCCATTCGAAGCTGTGCATTTAGGTGCTACCCCCGGTGACGATCCGGCGCAAGCTGCTGCACTGGTTGCGCCATATGTGGAAGCAGGCGTGACCTGGTGGGTTGAGCCAGTCGATCCCTGGCGCTTCGGATGGAGCTGGGAAGAACCCTGGCCGCCGGAGGCATCTCGACAGATGCGCGAGCGTATCCTGCAGGGCCCACCTCGAGTATGATCTCCGTATCCCGCCCGCGCTACCACTTCACCCCGCCGCAGAACTTCATGAACGACCCGAATGGATTGGTGTTCTACGACGGTGAGTATCACATGTTCTACCAGCACAATCCATTCGGCGACACTTGGGGCCATATGAGCTGGGGCCACGCCGTCAGCCGCGACCTTATCCATTGGGAGCACTTACCCATCGCGCTGCACGAAGAAGATGGGATCATGATCTTCTCGGGCAGCGCTGTCGTAGACTGGCAGAACACCAGCGGCTTTGGCAGGAAGGGACATCCGCCTGTCGTCGCCATCTACACGGGTCACAGCGAGAACGAACAAACCCAGAACATCGCCTACAGCACCGACCGCGGCCGGACCTGGACAAAGTACTCGGGCAACCCGGTCGTCGCCATCGGCTCACGTGAGTTCCGCGACCCCAAGGTATTCTGGCACGAGCCAGCCAAACAGTGGATCATGGTCACCGTGCTTGCCGAAGAACATCAGGTGCGCTTCGATGGCTCACCTGATCTCAAGCACTGGACTCACCTGAGCGACTTCGGCCCCGCCGGCGCCGTGGATGGAGGATGGGAATGCCCCGATCTCTTTCCGCTGCCGGTTGAGCATGAACCGGAAACACACAAATGGGTGCTAAAAGTAGATGCGCTCAAAGGCACGGGCGCGCAGTATTTCATCGGCGACTTCGATGGGACTCGATTTACCAACGATGCAGTGAAGGATCGGATTCTCCGGGTGGATTATGGTAGCGATTTCTACGCGGCGCAATCGTGGAGCGACATGCCGGATGGACGGCGTATCTGGATCGGCTGGCTGAACAACTGGCACTATGCCAACCTGATTCCCACCTCACCCTGGCGCGGATTGTTCTCCGTCCCGCGAAAGCTTCACCTGCGGAAATATCCCGAAGGGCTTCGGCTCGTCCAGCAGCCTGTCGAAGAATTAACACATTTGCGCGAATCGCTTTATCACATGAGCGATTCAGGCATTACAATCATCAACTCTCAGCTCGATGCATTGAAATGGGACATGGGCCTGGAGATCAAGACCGAATTCATCCCAGGCACGGCCCGCGAGTTTGGAATAAAGATCTGCACAGGCGATTCCGAACAATCCGTCATCGGCTACGATGCAAAGAAAGAAGAATTATTTGTAGATCGCCGGCAGTCCGGGGACAGCGCGTTTTCAGAGTACTTTGCCGGCGTGCAGCGCGGACCTCTTCTGCCGGAGCAGGGTAAAATCAGGATGCACATCTTTCTCGATTCATGCTCCGTCGAAGTCTTTGGCAACGATGGACATACGGTGATCAGCGATTTGATTCTCCCCGGCTCCCAAAACGCAAGTTTGGAATTATACGCCCAGGATGGGAACGCACATTTGAATGCTCTGGAAATCTGGAGGCTGGAAGATCAGACTTGATTAGGAAAGGAGCACAATGGACAGCTTTCGCACCCGCGGCTTTATCCCCTGGATGAAGGTCGACAACTGGCTGCGCGCCTTCCGTTCTATCTGGCTGAGCACGACCCGGCCGGATGGACGTCCGCACGCGGTGCCTGTGTGGTACATCTGGGACGGGCGCAATCTTTATTTCATCTCGGCCCGCCGTCTGCAAAAATCCAGGAACCTTGCACGCCAGCCCTGGATTGTGGTCCACGCCGGCGATGGGGATGATGTGATCATTCTCGAAGGCCCGGTGGAGATCGTGACCGAGCGCGCCGAGCTGGACCTTGTCGACGCGGCCTACCGTACCAAATACGTGGACCCGGGCAGCGGCGCGCAGGCGACGATCTTCGAGCCGGAGGCGGATCTTTATCGGGTCAACGTGCATCGTGTAATGGCCTGGGAGTACGCGACGGTAGCCAACCGCACAGACTGGGTCTTCGAACGGGAGAATTGACAATGCGCGTTTCGAAGATTGCGGGATTCATCTTCGACCTCGACGGCGTGATTACCGACACCGCCGAATACCACTACCGCGGCTGGAAGCGACTCGCCGACGAAGAGGGCCTGCCCTTCACACGTGAGGAGAATGAACACCTGCGCGGGATTTCGCGGCGTGAATCGTTGATGCTCATCCTCAAGGACCGGACCTTTCCAGAGGAAAAGGTCCAGGAAATGATGGCGCGCAAGAACGGCTATTACCTGCAATTCATCAAGGAGATCTCGCCGCGCGACCTGCTCCCCGGCGCGCGGGAACTGCTCGAGGAGATCCGCGCCGCGGGGCTGAAGAACGCCCTCGGCTCGGCAAGCAAGAATGCCAAGGAAGTCCTCGACCGCCTGGGCATTCGTTCCCTGTTCGACGCAATCTCGGACGGGCGTAGCGTCGAGCGCCAGAAGCCCGCGCCGGACCTGTTCCTGCACGCGGCCCGGCAGCTGGATCTCCCGCCGGCAGAATGCGTGGTTGTTGAAGATGCCGCCGCGGGCATCGAAGCCGCCAAAGCAGGCGGGTTCCATTCCATTGGGCTCGGGCCGCGCGAGCGCGTCGGCGGCGCGGAGGCAGTCTTCCCCAGCCTCGCGGGCGTCGGGCTGCCGGCTCTGTTGACGGCGCTGGGCGTCAAACCCTGACAGAACACCATGCCAACCACAGGCAGCTGCTGTGTAGTGATCAACGAAAAAGAAGAGGTCCTGCTCGTGCTCCGTGAGGATTTCCGGATTTGGACTCTTCCCGGGGGCGGCCTGGACCCAGATGAAACCTGGGAACAGGCCGCGGTTCGTGAGACTCTGGAGGAAACCGGTTGTGAGGTCGAGATCAAGCGATATGTTGGAGAATACTGGCGCCCGCAGCTCTCACAAGGCAAAGGCGATATCATGCATGTGTTTCTTGTCCGGGTGACAGGTGGCCCCTCTGAGCACGATCGAGAGTCAATCGATGTCCGCTGGTTTCCGACGGCCTCTTTGCCCAGACGCATGTTTCGCTTTTCACGTGAACACTTGCATGATGCTCTGACGTATCCACCTTCGCCTCTATACAAAGAGCAGCGTCTACCATTATGGATAGCCATGTTAATACGCGCGGGATTGTCAGTGCGGAAGATTCGAAATAGCATCCTCTCAACAGGACATATCATAAGTAATTCTCGGAAAGTACCTTAATTTCTGATCATCACGAGACGCTTCACGCTGAGCGGAGCCGGAGGCGAGGTCGAAGTGTTATGCGGCGAGATTGTGAGATTGCTTCGCCTTCGGCTCGCAATGGCGTAAGTAAATTTTTAGAAATATTCCGATAACTACTTTAAGGAAAAGCAATGAACACAAAATTTGAATTTCCTGAAAACTTTCGCTGGGGCACGGCCACCGCCGCCCATCAAGTGGAGGGCAACAACGTCAACAGCGACGTTTGGGTACTGGAGCATATCCCGGGCTCGCCTTACGAGGAACCTTCCGGCGACGCCTGCGACCATTACCACCGCTACCGTCAGGACATTGCCCTGCTGGCGGAGCTCGGCTTCAATACGTACCGTTTCTCCGTGGAGTGGGCGCGCATCGAGCCAGAAGAGGGTGAGTTCTCGCGGGCGATCCTCGAGCACTACCGCGATGTGCTGCGGGCCTGTCACGAGCATGGCATCAACCCGATGGTCACCTTCCACCATTTCACCTCGCCGCGCTGGCTGATCGCCTCGGGCGGCTGGGAGAACAAGGATACCGTCGACAAGTTCGCCCGCTACTGCGAGCGGACGACAGAATCTCTCGGTGACCTGATCGGCGCGGCCTGCACGATCAACGAGGCCAACATCGCCGCGCTGCTCGTGAAGCTGGGCTTCGCCCCGCCGACAGAAGAAAGACAGCGGGCGCCCTGGTGGTCCGCGGCGGCCGGAGCCTTCGGCGTCCCTCCGGAACGGCTGGCGCCCTTCCTGTATGCGTTGACGCCGGAGGCGATCGAGATCGTCCTCAGCGCGCATCGTAAAGGGGTGGAGGCAATCAAATCCGGCCCGGGGGATTTTCCGGCCGGGGTCACGCTGGCGGTCCAGGATATCCAGGCGACGGAAGGCGGCGAGACGCTGGCCGCGGAGATGCGGCGTGAGATCAACGACATCTTTCTGGAGGCTCTTCAGGGTGATGATTTCGTCGGCGTACAGAGCTACACGCGCACGCGCGTCGGTCCCGAGGGCATTTTGCCCGACGAAGAAGGCGTGGAGCTAACGGAAATGGGTTATGAGTTCTGGCCGGAGTCCCTGGAGTCGACCATCCGTTACGCGATCGAAAAGACCGGCCTGCCCGTGATCGTGACCGAGAACGGCATCGCCACCACAGACGATACGCGCCGCCTCGAGTATATCCGGCGCGCGCTGCGCGGCGTATCCAACTGCCTGAAGGATGGCCTCGACGTGCGCGGCTACACCTACTGGTCTGCGCTGGATAACTTCGAATGGTCTCTAGGTTACCGGCCCACGTTCGGCCTGATCGCAGTGGATCGCGAGACA
Source organism: Anaerolineales bacterium (assembly GCA_035708785.1). Taxonomy (GTDB): domain Bacteria; phylum Chloroflexota; class Anaerolineae; order Anaerolineales; family Villigracilaceae; genus Defluviilinea. The sequence continues at coordinate 2,149 of DASTFG010000206.1, read as the reverse complement.
CAGGAACGGACGGTCAAGCCCAGCGCCCGCTGGCTGGGCGAAGTGGCACGGGCGAATGCTTTTGACCGTGTGTAAAACCGTCCCGAAGGTTTTACTATATCGATACGAATTGATGAATACGAACCTTCGGGACGTTTCATAAAACAAGGAGACCCCATGTCCGACAACAGTATCCCTATCTATCTCTGGTGGCAGACAGGCGTGATCTACCAGATCTACCCGCGCAGCTTTCAGGACAGCAACGACGACGGCATCGGCGACCTGCCCGGCATCACCCAGCGCCTCGATTACCTGAGCGACACGCTGGGGGTCGATGCCGTCTGGCTCTCGCCCATCTATCCCTCCCCGATGCACGACTTCGGCTACGACGTGGCCGACTACACGGACATCCACCCGCTCTTCGGCACGCTGGCCGATTTCGACCGCTTGCTGGAAGAAATGCACAGGCGCGGCCTGAAGCTGATCCTCGACCTGGTCCCGAACCACACCTCGGACGAGCATCCCTGGTTCGTCGAGAGCCGGGGCAGCCGCGACAACCCGAAGCGCGACTGGTACATCTGGCGCGACCCCGCCCCGGACGGAGGTCCGCCCAACAACTGGCTGAGCCACTTCGGCGGTCCCGCCTGGACGTTCGACGAGCGCACGGGACAGTATTATCTGCACCAGTTCCTCAAGCAGCAGCCGGACCTCAATTATCGCAACCCGGACGTGGTCGAGGCGATGCTCGACGTCATGCGCTTCTGGCTGGACCGCGGCGTGGACGGCTTCCGCGTCGACGTGATCGGGCTGATGATGAAGGATCCGCTCTTTCGCGACGAACCGCTCAACCCGGCCTGGGACGGCATCCGCCCGTTCGCAAGGCTCCAGCATATCTACACAGCCAACCTGCCGGAGGTACATGAGCTGATCTGCCGGATGCGAGACCTACTGGATTCCTACGACGACCGCATGATGGTCGGCGAGACGTACGTCCCGAACGACGAGCTGGTCAAATACTACGGCACGCCCGAGCGGCGGGAGTGCCATCTGCCCTTCAACTTCCAGCTCATTCTCGCACGCTGGGACGCGGCCGGTGTCCGCAAGATGGTAGATGACTACGAGGCGGTCCTGCCGGCCGATGCCTGGCCGAACTGGGTGCTGGGCAACCATGACCAGCACCGGCTCGCAACCCGCGTCGGTCCGGACCAGGCTCGGGTCGCCAATATGTTATTACTCACGCTGCGCGGCACACCCACCTGCTATTACGGCGACGAGATCGGGATGCAGAACGTCGCCATCCCCCTGGAAAAGATCCAGGACCCGCCGGCGGTCAACCAGCCGGAGATCGCCCACCTCGTTGGCCGCGACCCCGAACGGACTCCGATGCAGTGGGACGCTTCTCCGAATGCCGATTTCTCGCCTCCTGGAGTAGAAACCTGGCTCCCCCTCGCGCCGGACTACGAAGTGGTCAACGTCGAGAAGCAGTTGCAGGATCCATACTCGATGCTCAACTTCTTCCGGGAATTGCTGGCCTATCGCAAGAACTCGCCTGCGCTGCGGGTGGGCGACTACCGCTCGCTCGATGCGGGGTCAGCAGAAGCACAGGCAAACTGCTTTATCTACGAACGACAGGCCGGCGACCGGCGCGCCCTGGTGGCGCTGAACTTTTCCAGGGAAGAGCAGCACCTGAGCTTTCCCGACATGGGAACCGGGACGATTGTCCTCTCGACGGATCTCGACCGTGAGGGCGAGGTAGACCTTACGCATCTCAACCTGCGTGCCAATGAGGGATGTATTATCGAGTTGTAAACACCCTCTCAAATTGCAGCCGTAACCTGAAAGCCAGACTTAAATGCAATCAGGCTCTGACTTGACTCAGAGCCTTGTTTCATTCAATCTCATTTGCGCAGCATCCCGAAACATAACGGGATGGGCAGATGGGCTTTTCTGAATTTAGATTTGCTGACGTGCTCGTCCGCTTTCACAACCGCGCGAGAAATTCCGCAGGGCGTAGAATAGGAATCTCTTCGAAGGAGGTCATGTCCAACAGATCAGCGTCGCCTGAAACGATGCAGTCCGTCTGCGCGGCGAGAGCAGCTTCGAGAAACTTATTATCCTTGGGATCACGACAAATCGTCACTCTGCGAGCCGGAATCACGAGTTCGCCGCG
>DASTFG010000205.1:0-2063 GCA_035708785.1 Anaerolineales bacterium | reverse complement strand
GTTCCGCCGGCGCCGGTCCTGCATCCCGGGACGATGGAGCCGGTCACTCCGGACTTTTTATCCGTGCTCTTCCCGATGGACCTCATCCTGCAGGAGATCTCGACCGAGCGCTACATCGAGATCCCCGAGGAAGTGCGCGAGATCTATAAGCTCTACCGCCCTACGCCCCTGCTGCGCGCCCGCCGCCTGGAAAAAGCGCTGGATACGACCGCGCACATTTACTATAAATATGAAGGCGTCTCTCCCGCAGGCAGCCACAAGCCAAACACCGCCATCGCCCAGGCCTTCTACAACAAAAAAGCTGGCACGAAAGCCTTGACGACCGAGACGGGCGCCGGCCAGTGGGGTTCGGCGCTTGCGCTGGCATGCAGTTTCTTCGATCTGGATCTTGAAGTGTATATGGTCAAGGTTTCGTACAACCAGAAGCCCTACCGACGCATCCTGATGGAGACCTACGGCGCGCAGGTCTATGCCAGCCCCACGGACCGCACGAATTATGGCCGCTCGGTCCTGGCCGAAAACGCCGATAGCCCCGGCTCGCTGGGAATCGCCATCTCGGAGGCCGTGGAGGCCGCGGCCACGTCGAATGGAGCGAAGAAGTACAGCCTTGGCTCGGTGCTCAACCATGTGATCCTGCACCAGACCGTGATCGGCGAGGAGGCCCTCAAGCAGATGGACATGGCAGGTGAATACCCGGACGTGGTGATCGGCTGCATCGGCGGCGGCTCGAACTTCTCCGGGATCGCCTACCCCTTCCTGCGCGAGAACCTGAAGAACGGCAAGCGGGCACGCCTGCTGGCCGTCGAACCGACGGCCGCGCCCTCCCTGACCAAGGGCGTTTATACCTTCGATTACGGCGATACCGCCAAAATGGCCCCGATCGTCAAGATGCACACACTGGGACATGATTTCATCCCGCCCGCCATCCACGCCGGCGGACTGCGCTATCACGGCATGGCGCCCAGCCTGTGCGGGCTGTATGATGCGGGTCACATCGAAGCCATTGCAGTCCATCAGAAAGCCACATTCGAGGCCGCGGTCCAATTCGCGAAAGCAGAAGGCATTGTCCCAGCACCGGAGGCCGCCCACGCGATCCGCGCCGCGATCGATGAGGCACTGGACGCCAAGGCGAAAGGCGAGAAACGTGTGATCCTGTTCAACCTTTCAGGTCACGGGCATTTTGACCTGGGCGCGTACGAGGCTTATCTAAGCGGCCAGCTTGAAGATTACGAATACCCCGAGGAGGCCGTGCAGGCTTCACTGGCGAAATTGCCTGAGGTCAATATTTCAGGATAAGAACAGGATTTCATCGCCCTAGAAGAAGCCCGGTCGAAAGCATCGGGCTTCAACGTTTATCAAAGGAGCCTTCGATTTGCTCCTTCAAACGCGGGATCATGTCCTGGATCCGTTGGCTTGCTCGATTCCCCGCCACTTTGAACCAAAGGTGACGTCCGGTCTCCCACCATGTGATTTCCAACGTGCCTGTTTGCCTGCCTTTTTTGAAGTGCCAGTGAACACTACCACGATGACTTGCCAGCGTTCCCTTCAATGTACGGGTCAAATCATTGGCAAGGCAGGCGCGCTCGACAGCCCTGACCACGGCTTCTGTGCTCCCGCCGTCAGGGATTCGAAGCTCAACTTCAATCATCTATTGTAGCGGTGAATTAACTTTCCCCGAACGCGATCACGACAATATGCTGGTTGAGCAGTTGGGGCGCAGCTGAGGCTTTCCCCGGGATGATCTGTCCGAGACAGTACCCCCCTGCGATCGGAACACCCTTCCCGAGAATATCCTGCACCGCGCTGATCTCCGAGCCCGGATGTGACTTGAGCAGCATCTCCCAGGCAATATCCACCAGGAGCAGCGCGAAGACCGGCTTCGCGCCTTCGAGCTGCTGCAAAGCCTGCTGCGCGGCCCGCTGGGCAGCCGTCTCACAGGAGACGCGGCTGCCGACCAGCAGATAAGCATCTGCGCCATCCCGCACGGGCGCGTTCATCCGGAAACTGCCGTCCGCTTCCACACGTATGGGGGCGCGGATGACCAGCTCATCACCCTGCTCCAC